>JBOHZW010000054.1:0-2450 GCA_050738715.1 Steroidobacteraceae bacterium
CGGCTACGTCGCGGTGGAACTGGGCGGTGTGTTCTCCGCGCTCGGCTCGCACACGACGATCGTCGTGCGCGGCGATGGCCTGTTGCGGCATTTCGAGCCATTCATCGGCGATCACTTGCGCGAGACGATGCGTGATGAAGGCGCGGAGATCGTCACACAAGCGACGTTGAAGTCTGTTGAACGCGATGCTTCAGGGCAGCTGCGGCTCGCAGTGGCGGATGGCAGGCAACTCGGGCCTTTCGATTGCGTCGTGTGGGCCATCGGCCGCAACGCTGGTGGCGGCGATCTCGGTCTCGATCAGCTGCGCGTGGTGCGTGATGCGAATGGATTCATTCGCACTGACGCGTTCCAGGAAACCAATGTTTCCGGCCTCTATGCGATCGGCGACGTGACCGGCCGCTGGCAACTGACGCCGGTCGCCGTCGCCGCGGGCCGGCGCCTCTCCGATCGTTTGTTCGGCGGCGAAGCCGAACGCCACCTCGACTACGAGAACATCCCGAGCGTCGTTTTCAGCCATCCGCCGATCGGCGTGGTTGGGCTCTCGGAAACGGATGCGCGCCAGAAATACGGCACAACCGTGAAGACTTATACCAGCCGCTTCACTCCGCTCTACCACGCGATCACGGCGCACAAACCGAAGACGTTGATGAAGCTGGTCACGGCCGGGCCCGAGGAACGCGTCGTTGGCATCCATGTCATCGGACCGGGTGCGGACGAAATGCTGCAGGGATTTGCCGTTGCGGTGCGCATGGGCGCCACGAAGCAGGATTTCGACGACACCGTCGCGATCCATCCGACCGCTGCCGAAGAACTTGTGACGATGCGCTAGCGCTTGCCGGTATCAGGGCGTGAGGTGCGCGGCGAGCTGGTTCAGCGCGTCGTCGATCGCATTCTGGAATGCCGCGACGACGGGCTGCATGCGGTTTTCTGACGCCGGCTTGCTGCTCTCGGCCGTCACGTTTGCGAGCAAGGCGCGATCACTGCGCTGGCCCAGCGTCGCGAGCAGCTGCACATGCACGACCGGCGCGCCATCGCCTGAATATTCCACCTCGCAGTGGCGGATCTCGATCTGCAGCACGTCGTCAGAAAGCAACGTCGTCGCGTCGGGCTGTACGGCACGGAAGTGGCCCGATGCACGCAGTGCATCGACGGCCAGTGTCTGCAGCAGGTCGGGGAGCGGCGCGGGCCAGCGGCTGGCAGCGAAGTAATCGAGCCGATGCGTGTCGCGCAGCAATGCGATGCCGTCCGTGTCGAGGCCGGGAGCAGCCAGTGGACGCACCACCTGCAGCGTGACTGCGCCCGCAGGAGTGCTGACCACCGCGGATGGTGCGACCGAAATGAGCGTGTAAGTTTGCGGCGCGCCCTCCTTACTGTGCAGGCCTGAGCAGCCACTGGCCAGCAGCATCGCAACCACGGCGCTGCCCACGGCACTGCGGAACGACAACACTTGGCGCTTCATCGTGGAATCTCCACGCCGGAAGTTGGCGGTTGGTACAAGAGCCGCGAGGGGTTTTCACGCAGCGATTTTGACAGTCCCTGGAATTCGCGCGCGGCTTCGCGGGCATCGTGCACCAGCGCTTCGATCTGCGGCAATCCCTGCTGCGTGAAGCCGCGCAGCGCGCCGCGGTTGTCGGCGAGCATGCCATCCAGCTCGTCGCTCGCTTTCGCGAGATGGTCGGAGGTCTCGCGTAGTTGCGTCATCGTCGCGGCCAGGTCGGGGCCGGCGGAATCGGCGGCGGCGCGCACTTCGGCGACGACCGCACGGCTCTCGGCGGTGACGGCGCGCAGCTCAGCGACGAGTTGCTGGGCGTCATGCAGTGTCTGCGGCAGCGTAGCCCCGGCACGATCGAGGTTGGCCACCACGCGGTTGATGGCGGCGATGTTTTCATCAGACAGCAGCCGGTTGGCGCGAATCGCGAGTTCGCCGACGCGGCTGGCGACTTCCGGCAGGCTGCTCAGGAAAATGTCGAAATTCGAATGGATCGAGCGGATCACCGGGTAATGCTCGCCTGCCACGGGTTCCATCAGCCGATCGGACTGCGCTCCCGGCTGCTGTTGCTGCAGGTCGATGTAGAGCAGACCGGTCACGCCCTGGAGCGATAGCTCGGCGACAGTGCGATCGGAGATCGGCGCACTGCTGGCGTCGATGTCGACGACTACCTGCACGCGGTCGGCGGCGCGCTGGTCCACGCTGATGCGGACGACGCGGCCGACATCGACGCCGAGGTAACGCACCGGTCCGCCGGCGCTCAGGCCACTGACGCCGCCGTGACCCAGGAGATCCGCGACACGGTCTCGGAGATCCTGCTGGCCGTGCAGCGCGAGGGCGTCGCTGCCGTGCGCCGCTACTCCGAGCGCTTCGACGGCTGGAGCCCGCCGTCGTTCCGCGTCTCGATCGACGAGGCCGTGCGCCAGATCGACGCCCTCGACGACGAGCTCAAGGGTCACAT
>JBOHZW010000055.1:0-2573 GCA_050738715.1 Steroidobacteraceae bacterium
CGGAATTGCCCGAGAGCCAGGCGACCGAGGTGCTCGCGCTCATCGACAAGCTCGAGCAGGACGATGACGTGCAGCGCGTGTTCCACACCCTGGCCTGAGGATATCCGCAGGCGCGTAGAAAACCGCCGGACGGTGGTCCGTCAGCGATCAATACGCGTGGACAGCACGATCGAGGAGACCGTGCGGTCGATCCCGTCGAGCGAACCGATCAGGTCGAGCAAACGATCCATTTCGCCGACAGTTTCAGTGGCCACGACTGCGATGCAGTCGTGCTGGCCGCTCACGGCGTAGAGCTTCCGCACCTCCGGCAGGCGTCGCAGCGCTGCCTCGGCGCGAGCCTGGAGCTTTGGCACGACGGTAATCATCACGTGGGCCTGGATCTGTTCGCGTTCCGTCTCCGGGCCCATGCGCACCGTGAAGCCGGTGATCACGCGCCGGGCCAGCAAGCGCTCGATGCGGCTGTGCACCGTGGTGCGCGAAAGATTCAGCCGGCGGCCCAACAGCGCGGTTGAAGCGCGCCCGTCCTCCCGCAATGCGGCCAAGATGTCCCGATCGGTAGGATCCATCGTCATAATGACCGAATTATACGTCAGATTGACGATGTTGCATCGTCATATTGGCGCTTTTAGGGCTGCTTTTCGTATTGACCTCCGCCAAGATAGCCGGCTAATCGACTACAGGTGCAGCATGAAGAAAGTAGCCATCGTCGGGGCCGGCAAGATCGGCCACATGATCGCAGACCTGCTCGTCCAGAGCCGCGACTACCAGGTCGCCGTGATCGACAAATCAGCCGACCAGCTCGCGCGGCTCAACGCCGCGACGCCGATCGAATGCCTCTCGCTCGATGTCAACGATGCGCAAGCGGTGGCGCAGGCACTGCGCGGGCGTTTTGCGGTGCTCAGCGCCGCGCCGTTCCAGGTGACCGGCAAGATCGCCGAGGCGGCGGCCATCGCGGGCGTGCACTACCTCGATCTCACCGAAGACGTCGCCAACACGCGCCGCGTGCGCGCGCTGGCCACGAAGGCGACGACAGCGTTCATCCCGCAGTGTGGACTCGCCCCGGGTTTCATCACGATCGTCGGCTACGACCTGGCGAAGCGCTTCGACACGCTGCAGGACGTGCGGCTGCGCGTGGGCGCCCTGCCCCAGTATCCATCCAATGCGCTGAACTACAACCTGACCTGGAGCACCGACGGGGTCATCAACGAGTACTGCGAACCCTGCGAGGAGATCGCCAACGGCGAGCTCGTCAATGCCCCGCCGCTCGAGGAGCGCGAGGAGTTCTCGCTCGATGGCGTCACGTACGAGGCCTTCAATACCTCGGGCGGCGTCGGCACATTGTGCGAGACGCTGCGCGGCAAGGTGCGCAACCTCAATTACCGTACAATCCGCTACCCTGGGCACGCCGCGATCATGAAGGCGTTGCTGCAGGACCTGCGCTTGCGGGAACGGCGCGATGTGCTGAAGGACATCCTTGAGCACTCCCTGCCCACGACGCTGCAGGATGTGGTCATTGTGTTCGTGACGGTCACGGGCATGAAGAAAGGACGCCTGGTGCAGGAAACCTACGCGAACAAGGTATACGGCCAGACGCTGAACGGCGTCGAGCGCAGCGCGATCCAGCTGACGACCGCCGCCGGCATCTGCGGCGTGCTCGACCTGCTGGCCGACAAGCGCCTGCCGCAGCAGGGATTCATCCGCCAGGAAGACGTGCCGCTTGCCGATTTCCTCGCCAATCGTTTCGGCCGCATCTATGCGATGCGCCCGCAGCAGGCATTGGGAATGACCGGCACATGAGTTTTCGCGCAATCATGCAGGAGGCTGGTGTTCCGCCGGCCGCCGCGCCGATTGCCGGCGGATTGCAGGCGCACACGCCGATCGACGGTTCGGCACTGTCGTACGTGCCGATCGACAGCACCGAAGTCATCGCTGCGCGCATCGCTGCCTCGCAGGAGGCCTTCCTGGCCTGGCGCGCCGTGCCCGCACCGGTGCGCGGCGAACTGGTGCGGCGCTTCGCGCGCCGGGTGCGCCGCGACAAGCAGGCGCTCGGGAAACTGATCTCGCTCGAGTCCGGGAAGATCCTCAGCGAGGGCCTGGGCGAAGTGCAGGAAGTCATCGACATTTGCGACTTCGCCGTCGGCCTGTCGCGCCAGCTGTATGGCCTGACGATTGCCTCCGAACGCCCGGGCCATCACCTGCTCGAGCGCTGGCATCCGCTAGGTCCGGTCGGCGTCATCACCGCGTTCAATTTTCCGATGGCGGTGTGGGCGTGGAACGCGGCGCTGGCGCTGGTATGCGGCAATACAGTCATCTGGAAACCGTCCGAGAAGACGCCGTTGTGCGCGCTCGCCCTGCATCGCATCCTCAGCGAAGTCATCGGCGATTTTGCACCGGCGCATCCGGCCATCTCGCAGCTCGTCATTGGACGGCGCGAAGCCGGCGAACAGATCGCCGACAGCGAATTGGTTCCGTTGGTCAGTGCAACCGGCAGCACGGCGATGGGTCGCGCGCTCGGACCGCGCGTTGCAGCGCGCTTTGGCCGCACGTTGCTCGAGCTCGGCGGCAACAATGCC
>JBOHZW010000056.1:0-7108 GCA_050738715.1 Steroidobacteraceae bacterium
CCGGTCTTGTGCACCGACTGGGGCTTGAGCCCCAGATGCGCGCAGACCGCGATGTCGTGGCTGGCCAGAAATTCCACGATCTCGAGCTGCGAGGCGCCGCTCTCGAGCTTGACCATGCGCGCCCCGCCTTCCTGCATCAATCGCACGCTGTTCGCGAGCGCGAGTTCGCGCGAGGTGTAGCTCGCGAACGGGAGATCGGCCATCAGGAATGCGTGCTGCACGCCGCGTGCAACGGCGGCACAGTGGTAGACCATCTGGTCCATCGTCACTGGCACGGTCGTGTCGTGGCCCTGGATGACCATGCCGAGCGAATCACCGACCAGCACCACATCGACGCCAGCCGCGTCGACGAGCGCGCCGAAGCTCGCGTCATACGCGGTGATGCAGGCGATCTTGTCGCCCTGCGCGCGCATCTCGCCCAGCTTGTTGATCGTGACCGGCGGATGATGCGAACCGCGCAGTTGGAGCTGCGTATACATAGGGTGCGGAGAATGACGGACTAGCGTTCTACAAGCAAATCCACGGCATTTGCGGCTTAGGGCTCAGATCGCGCGGTGCCGCAACGGGTTGTAATAGAGCCGCCCGCGCTGCATGCGTTTGATCGCGGCGAGCAACTCCTCGTAATCCGACTCGTTGTGCAGGGGATCGATCGCTGCGGCGTTGACGATCAGTAATGGCGCGGCCGAGTACTCGTGGAAGAAACGCGCGTACGCGGCGTTGAGTTTTTCCAGGTAGCTGCGCTCGATGTAGTGCTCGTAGCGGATGCCGCGCCGGTTGATGCGTTCGGTCAGCACGTCGACCGGAGCCTGCAAGTAGACGACGAGGTCCGGCACCGGCGCATCGATGGCCAGCCGCTCGTGCACCTGCTCGTACAGCCGGAACTCCTCGTCCTCGAGCGTCACGCGTGCGAACAGGCGGTCCTTGTCGAGCAGGTAGTCGGCAACGCGCACGGGCGCGAACAGATCGTGCTGCTTGAGCGCCGACAATTGCTGCGCGCGCTGGAACAGGAAATACAGCTGCGCCGGCAACGCCCCGGCGCGCGGATTGCGGTAGAAACGCTCAAGGAATGGATTCTGGTCCGCCTGCTCGAGCACCTGCTCGGCGCCTAAGCTTGCGGCCAGCTTTATCGCGAGGCTCGTCTTGCCGACACCGATCGGTCCCTCGAGGACGATGAAGCGATGCCCGGGCGCGGGGCCGGCCTGCTTCGCGGCCGGTTTCGCAGCCGGCGATTTTGCTGGCTGCCGCGTCATGGAATTTTCCACAGGCCGTCGCCGCTCAGGCGCGCCGCCAGTTCGGCAACGCGCCCGAGGCCCGGTACGAGCACGTCAGGCGCAAACTCGCGCCAGGGAAACAACACAAATGCACGCTCGGCAATTCCCGGATGCGGCAACAACATCGCCGGATCCGCGCTGCGTTGTTCGCCGTAGCTGAGCAAGTCGAGGTCGAGCACGCGCGGTCCCCAGCGCGTGCGGTTCGGCTCGCGCCCGAAGCGTTGCTCTACGCCGCGCATCGCCGCGAGCAAGTCCACGGCGCTGAGCCCGGTGAGGAGCCCCGCCACTGCGTTAGAGAAATCAGGTTGCGCGATCTCACCCATCGGTTTCGAACCATACAACGAAGAGCGGCATACGAGCGTCGTTTGTGGGAGCGCGCCGAGCGCGTCGAAAGCCGCGCGAACCTGGGAAGCGGGGTCGCGCAGGTTGCTGCCAAGGCCCACATAGGCGGGATACGCGTGCACGGCGACGCCCTTGGAATCAGCCGCCGCCGCTCGCGTTGCCACCACTCGCGCCGCCGCCGCCGCTCTCGCCACCCCCACCGCCGCGGCCCCCGCGCGATCGCCTGCGGCGACGCCGACGGGGTGTCCCGGTGTCAGCGGGCGTCGACGCATCGCGGTTCGATGCGCTCGAGCGACCGCCGGGCGTTGCTTCGACAATCTGCTCGCGCTCGGTGGGCGTGGCGGCCTGGAGCGTCGTCCACCATTGCGCGACTTCCGGCACGGCCAGACCCTGTGCTGCGCGGAGCATCAGCAAGTCATAAGCGGCCCGGAATCGCGGCTGCTCAAGCAGTCGCAGCGCGCGCCGGCCGCGCGGCCCTTCGAGTCTGGGCTGCAACGCGTACATGTCGCGCACGCCGAATGCGATGCGTTTCGGAATCGACACGCGCTGTTGCGCTTCGCGCAAGGCCTGGTCACAGGCATTGAGGATCGACTGCGTGTCGTGCCAGCGCTCGGGCGGAAGCGCTTCGATGATCGCGGCGATCGGCCCGTACAGCAGCAAAGCGAACAGAAACGTGGGCGTGACCGGCTTGTCATCCTCGATGCGCTGGTCCGTGTTGCGCAATCCCTGTACCAGCAGCGCTTCAACGAGGCTCCCAGGATGCGCATCGATATAGCGATCGACGGCGGGGAACAGCGCCGCGAACAATCCGCGGGCGCGCAGCACGCGGTAGCTGTCGGCACCGTGGCCGGTGAGGAAGAGCTTGGCGGTCTCATCGAACAAGCGCGCCGGCGGCACGCTGGACAGCAATCCGCGCAGGCGCTCGATCGGCGCGGCGCTGGCCTCATCGATCGTGAAGCCGAGCTTTGCCTCGAAGCGCGCAGCGCGTAGCATGCGCACCGGATCTTCACGGTAACGCGTCTCGACATCGCCGATCAGCCGCAACCGCTTCGCGTGAATATCTTCGAGTCCGCCGACGTAGTCCCAGATCGAAAAATCGGCGATGTTGTAGTACAGCGCATTGACGGTGAAATCGCGCCGCCACACGTCCGCATTGATGCTGCCGTACATATTGTCGCGCAACAGGCGCCCGTGATCGTCCTGCACGCGATGGCCCGCGTCGCGGTAACCGGGATCGCGATTTCCATCGACGTCGCCGTGCTCGTCGCGCGGTGGCCCGTCGTCGGCATCGTCGTCATCCTCGGACTCGAGTTCCTCCTCGAGCAACTCCGCTTCGTCCTCGCTCCGCGTCGGCACCGGCTCCTCGCTCGGGGGCGGCGCGCTCGCGGCGCGGAAGGTCGCGACCTCGATGATTTCCCGTCCGTATACGATGTGCGCGAGCCGGAAGCGCCGCCCGACCAGGCGGCAGTTGCGGAACAGCCGCCGCACTTCTTCAGGCAGCGCGTCAGTCGCTACGTCGAAATCCTTCGGATGCCGGCCGACAATGATGTCGCGCACGCAGCCGCCGACGAGGAACGCCTGGAACCCGGCTTCCTTCAGGCGATACAGCACGCGCAGCGCGTTGGGGGAGATGTTCGACCGCGAAACCGGATGTTCGGAGCGCGGAATGATGCGCGGCTTCTCTAAGGCCGCCGGAAGATCCGGATTCTGGTTCAAAAGAGCCCTGATTTACTTGAGCAAAAGACGAGGCCGCCTATAATACCGCGCCTTTTCGCCTCGCCCGCCGGAGATTCGCTCCCTTCGTCGAGAGGCCCAGGACACGGCCCTCTCAAGGCTGGAACACGAGTTCGAATCTCGTAGGGAGCGCCAACCAATCAACGACTTACCCGTCGCCCAGGCCTTTGGCAGGACGTAACGCCCGACGCCCTGGGCGCCAGCGTTTCAGTAATGCGGAGCGATCCCACGACCAGCGGGCCTGCGCGGGCCGCCTGCCGTTCCATCGCCGCTGCCGCGCAAGTTGACCGATCGATCAACTTTCCGTTAGAGTGACTGGGTTGACCGATCAATCAACTCATGACCGCAGCTTCCAAGACCCGCAATCGCATCGTGCTTTCAGCACTGCAACTGTTCGCCACTAAAGGCTACGGATCGACCAGCGTGGCCGATGTGCGCCAGGCGGCTGGCATCCACTCGGGCAGCCTCTATCACTTCTTTCCCGGCAAGCAGGAGCTGCTGCTCGCGGTGCTCGACACCTATTGCAACGGCATCGGACCGATGCTGCTGCAACCGGCGTGGGCGGGTGTCGCCGACCCGATCGAGCGAATTTTTGCGCTGCTGGCGCGTTATCGCGCGGCATTGCTGCACACCGAGTGCACCTACGGCTGCCCGATCGGCAGTCTCGCGCTCGAGCTGCACGAGCCCGATCCACCGGTGCGGCGCCTACTGGCGCAAAACTTCGACGGCTGGATTACTGCCATCGAGGGCTGTCTCGACGAGGCCCGCGATCGCCTGCCGGCCGCGCTCGATCGACGCGAGCTGGCTGGATTCGTGCTCACGGCAATGGAGGGCGCCGTGATGCAGGCACGCACCTATCGGGACGTCAAACGATTTGACGGCTCGGTGCGCCAGCTGCGCAGTTACTTCGACACCCTGCTGGCCGGCTCGCGCCAGACGGTGCGCGGCAACAAGAAAACCTCCACCACCAAAAAAACAAAGGGAGCACCTCGCAAATGAACGGGATCAACCTGGCGGCAGTCTTTGCCGCAGCGGCATCAGCTTTGGTATTGGGCGGTGCCTGGTATTCACCCGCGCTATTCGCGACGGCCTGGATGCGCGCGGCGGGCATTCCGGAAACACAGTCGCGCCCGGCTCATCCCGCCCGGGTATTCGGCGGCGCTTTCGTGTTATCGCTCATCGCGGCGTTTGTGTTCGCGATGTTCCTGGGCCCGGCGCCCGGGCTCAAGCTCGCCGTGGGCGCGGGCTTCGCTGCGGGGTTGTGCTGGGTGGCCGCGAGCGTCGGCATGAACTATCTGTTCGAACGCCGGCCGCTGCGCCTGTTCCTCATCAATAGCGGCTATTTCACCTTGCAGTTTACGTTGTACGGGCTCGTGCTCGGGCTCTGGCATTGAATTAAACCGGGAGTCGTTTCATGCGAATTTTCTTGCTGTTGCTGCCTGCCTTCGCTGCGTTCGCGGCCGAGACGCCCTCTTCCCCCTACGCGCCGCTCGAGTACCTGGCGGGGGCATGCTGGCAGGGCGAACTCGCCGGTGGCCACGACGTCGACACCCATTGCTTCAGCTGGGTCTATGGCGGGAAATTCCTGCGCGACGAACACACAGTGCATGGCGCGGGTCATGCCGACTATCTTGGTGAAACAATTTACTTCTACGATGCATCCACACGTGCACTGAACTACCTGTACATCGAGAATGGCGGAGGTTCGAGCGTCGGCAAGGTCGAAAGCGCGGACGGCGTGCTGTTGTTTCCGGAGACGAGTTACATGCAGGATGGCCACGCGCAGGTCTATCGCAGTCGCTGGCTAAGGCGGGGCGACGACGCCTACGAAATGATCACTGAATTCAAGAAGAACGACGGCTGGGCGCCCGGCTTCTCCGCGCACATGACCCGCGTGCCCGGTTCAGGCCACTGAGCTATCCGAGGCGATCAAGCAGTCGGAAATACCGGATCAACGTGCTCCGGGCGGCTAACCCACGACGTCAAGGAAACGGTACCACGCCGCGACCAGCGGCAGCACGCTGTCCTTGGCTGCTTGCAGCGCCCGCGGTGCGCCGCGAAACGGCAGTCGCGCAAATGGGTTTGCATCGACTGCATCAGTGCCAATCGCGTTGCCCATTGCAAGGCCCAGGTGCGTCGCCAGCGCGACGCCGTGGCCGGCGTAGCCGAGCGCAAAGTAGTAGCCGTCGATGCGGCCGACGTGCGGCATCGTATCGAACGCGAAATCGAGCGTGCCGCCCCACGCGTAGGCGATGCGCACAGTGCGCAGTTGCGGGTAAATCGAGAGCATTCCTTCGCGGAGCACGTCTGCGCTGGCGCGCACGGTCTCGGCATTTTCCGGCACGAAACGCGCGCGGCCGCCGATCAGCAGGCGGTTGTCCGCCACCAGGCGAAAGTAATGCAGAAAATGCATCGAGTCGTACATCATGCGGCGCGTTGGGCTGAGTTCCTGCGCCAGCGCATCGGGCAAAGGATCGGTCACGATGACGTAGGATCCGATCGGCAGCACGCGGCGGCGCAACTCGGGCGTCGCCGTTCCCGTGTATCCGCTAGTCGCTACCAGTACGTCGTTCGCCGCAACGACGCCGCGCGAAGTGGTGAGCCGCCATTGGGTGCCCTGGCGATCCATGCGCTGTACACGCGCGGCGCTGCGCAGGCTCGCGCCGGCTGCACGCGCGGCGCGCGCAAGTCCGGCGACATACTGCGCCGGGTTGATGCCGCCACTGGCCTCATCGACGAGACCGCCGAAATAGCGCGTTGATCCGAGTTCCGCGTTCAACGCAGTGCGCGGCACCAGGCGCGTCGGGTGATTGAATTTCTGCGCCAGCAACGCCGTCGCGCGCTCGAAGCCGGCGAAGTGTGCAGCCTTGCTGGCGAGCGCCAGGTGACCGCGGCGCACGAACTGGCAATCGATCTTTTCGCTGCGCACCAGTTGTTCGACCGAATCGACCGAGTCCACCGAGGCCTTGAACAGCTCGCGCGCATGATCGAGCCCGTAGCGCGCGATCAGCGTGGCCGCATCGACCTTCAGCCCGGTGAGCACCATGCCGCCGTTGCGCGAGCTCGCGCCCCAGCCGATCGTGTGCGCTTCGAGCACGACGACGCTGGCGCCGCGCCGCGCCAGCGCGAGTGCCGCGCTCAGGCCCGTGATGCCACCACCGAGCACCGCGACATCGGCGCGCGCCGGAAGCGGCGCGGAATCGGCCTCAGCCGGGGACGGAGCGGTGTCGCTCCAGTACGATCGCTGCTGCAGACAGCGCCGTTATTTCTGCGCTGGCGCTACCGCCGGCGGCTCGGTCGCGGGAGCTGCCATGTCCGGCGGCGGCTCATGCGATGGCGGACCATGCTGCCACGAATGCATGTCATCGCCATGCACACGCATCATCATGTGGTGCATGCCGCCGCCCCGCGAGGCGCACACCAGGGATGCCAGCAGCACCAGCGCGGCGAGCGTGAACGCCCAGAAGCCGAGGTACTTTCCGAAGGCCTTGAATCCGCCTTCGGAGCGGTTGGCCAGGTAAATCACCGCATAGCCGACCATCGTCAGCATCGTCGCGGGAAGCAGTGCCAGGAAAAAGATCATCGTCCCCTCCTCCGGCCCGGGCAGGCCGATCTTATGAAAGCAACGCCGTCAATTCCGGAACTATCTTGAACAGGTCGCCGATGAGGCCCACGTCGGCCACTTCGAAGATCGGCGCCTCGGCATCCTTGTTGATCGCGACGATCGTACGCGCATCCTTGATGCCGGTCAGGTGCTGGAT
>JBOHZW010000057.1:0-2537 GCA_050738715.1 Steroidobacteraceae bacterium
CGTCGACAGGCCCTAAACGCCGGAGTCGCTCCCCACAGTAGCGGCATCGCGCCGGCTCGTGGCGTAGTTCGTGCCATCCGGCGGATGCCGTTGGAAATAGTTGACGACGCCCGCTTCGATCGCCTGCGCCAGCTGCTGCTGGTACGAAGCGCTGCGGAGCTTGCGTTCCTCGGCGGGATTGGAAATATAAGCCGTCTCGACCAGCATCGAGGGCACGTCGGGCGACTTGAGCACCATGAAGCCAGCGTGTTGCACGACGTTCTTGCGCACCGCGCCGACATCGTCGAGCGCCTCGAGTACCTGGTCGGCCGCCTCGACACTGGCGCCCATCATCTGCGACTGCGCCGCATCGAGCAGTACCGAGGCCAACTCGGGGTTGACGCCGGCCAGTGACAAGCGGCCCACGGTGGCGTTCTCGCGATCCGCCAGCTGCCTGGCCGCCTCGCTCGATGCGCCGTGATAGGACCGCGTATACACCGATGCGCCCGCGATGCCGCGGTCGCGCACCGAATCGGCGTGTATCGAAACGAACAGGTCGGCGTGCGCGTTGCGTGCCCGCGTGAAGCGTTCGCGCAGGTCGATCAGCCGATCGGAATCGCGCGTCAGCACGGCGCGAATACCCGGGCACGCATTGAGCCTCCCCGCCAGCGCGCGCGCAATCGCGAGCGTGACATCTTTCTCGTGCGTGCCGCCGGGACCGGAAGCGCCGGGATCCTCACCACCATGACCGGCGTCGACTGCAACGACGATGTCGCGTCCCGCGGCTCCCGGCCCATGCGCGATGCGCACGGTTTCCGCGATCGGAGTCGCGACCGGCGTCGCGGCCGCGACCGACGCTGCGGCCGCCATTGACGCCGCGGCCGCTCCCAGCGGAATGCGCAGCTGGTAGCCGCTTTTTGTTGCGAGTGAAGTGGCGCGCGGCACGGTGGCGGGCAGGCCGGCAACTTCCAGAACCAACCGGTAGACGCCCCGCGCGCGCGGGCCGCCGCGCACCGAAGTGCCGTTGCCGCCCGCGGGCAATGCCAGCCGCGCATCGCGGCGCGTGTCGGGCAAGTCGATGACGAGGCGACGCGGAGAATTGAGGACCAGCAAGCGTGGCTGGCGCGGCGCTGACAACTTCAGCAGCAGCGCAGCCGTGCTCGCGTCCAGCGTCGCGCTACGCAGCACGGCCGTGCTACGCGCGCCCGACGCCTGCGCCGGCGAAGACCACGCGACCATGGCCATCATCGCGGCCATCAGGCTCGCGATCCACAGCGGATTAGGGTTCACCGGTACGCGCGGGGCGCGGTCAGTCATGCGTGTGCTCGCCACAGGCCAGTTGGGGCGCAACTCTATTCCCAGAAGAGCGAATATTCAATAGTAATCAGTCAACTAGAAACGTTAACTCGATTCATTCGCGGCAAGCCAGGCGCGGCCGATTGCACTGGCGCCGTCCAGGGTCGCGCGGCGGCCCTTCCCATGCACGAACAATTCCAGCTGTAAGTCGGCTGCCGGCAGGGAATCCGTCGCGCGCTCGGGCCATTCGACCAGCAGCAATACGCCGGGCAGCATTTCATCGCGAAGCCCCAGGCTCGCCACGTCACCGCGCGATGCCAGCCGATAGAGGTCGACGTGCAGGACCGTGTGCGCACCGCTCCGGTAGGACTCGAGTAGCGTGTAGCTCGGGCTGCGAACCGTGCCCGTCACGCCCAGCTCGCGCAGCAAGCCGCGCACCAGCGTCGTCTTGCCTGCGCCCACCTCACCATGCAGATGCACCGCAAGCGCTTGCGACGCGGACCACGGAACCGTGCGCGCGAGCGCTGCGCCGAGTCGCCCGGTCGCCGTCGCATCCGCAAGCGTGCGTTCGATCAAGGGTTGACCCAGCGCGTCAAACCTTCCGCCAATTCGAGCGCAAGCATGCCGCGGCCGCCGCCCTGCCGGGCGAGATCATCGCCGGCGAGTGCATGGGCGATGACGCCCGCACGCGCGGCCAACATCGGATCGCGACATTGCGCCAGCAGCGCGGCGATCGCGCCCGTCAGCACATCGCCCATGCCGGGTGCAGCCATGCCGGGATTTCCGCGCGTGCACAGCGCCGGTGTGCGTGCCGGTGCGCCGACCAGCGTGCCGGCGCCTTTCAGCACGATGACGGCGCCGGTTTTTTCGACCAGGCGGCGCAGCGCGGCGGGTCGATCGGCCTGCACGTCTGCTGTGCTGCATTGGAGCAATCTCGCCGCTTCGCCCGGATGCGGCGTCAGGATCGAATTCTTCGGCACGCTGAGCGATGCGCTGGCGATCATATTGAGGCCGTCAGCATCGATGACGAGTGGCTTGCCGCGCTCGAGCGCAGCGGCGAGCAATTCGCGCGACCACGCGTTAGTGCCGAGGCCCGGGCCTACTGCAATGACCGTGGCCGATGCCACGGCCTTCTCGATATCAGCGGCTTTACCCGCTCCGAAGCAAATCAACTCGGGCCGCCCCCCGACGATGGCCGAAACATTTTCCGGCGCCGTCGCCACGGTGACGAGGCCGGCACCGCTGCGCAGGGCGGCTTCACC
>JBOHZW010000058.1:0-6548 GCA_050738715.1 Steroidobacteraceae bacterium
GCATGGCGCAGACATACCTGCAGTTCTTGATCGGCCGCGTGGGCGTTGGCTTTGGCGAAGCGGGCGCGACGCCGCCGTCGGCTTCATTGGTGTCGGATTGCTTTCCGGCGAATCGCCGGCCGATGGCCTTGAGCATCTTCGCGCTCGGCGCGCCGATCGGCGCATTCCTCGGCGCGAACGTGGCGGGCGAGATTGCGCAGCAATACGGCTGGCGCATGGCCTTCTACGCGCTGGGCATTCCCGGCATTTTGCTGGGCGTGTTGGTGTTCCTGACGATACGCGAGCCCAAGCGCGGCCAGCTCGACGCGCGCGACAGCGCCGACAAGCCGTCGATGATGACCTCGCTCCGGTTCCTGTGGACGCAACGCGCCGCGTTTCATTGCATCATGGCGAGCGGCGTGTGTTGCCTGTGGGGCTGGGGCCTGGTGTGGTGGACGCCCACGTTCCTGCTGCGCAACTACGGGCTCAACGTCGCGCAGGCTGGCGCCGTCACTGGCAACATACACCTGGTGGGCGGCATCATCGCGACGGCCGGCGCCGCGTGGTTCATGGGGCGCCCGTACTTCCACGATCCCCGCCGGATATTTTTTGCGCTCGCGTGGGTCATCGGGTTGTCGACGATTCCATCATTCATCGCCTATTGGACCAGCTCGCTTGCCGTGGCCAAGCTGATGTTCTGGCTCTACATCCCCGCGATTTATTTTTTCATTGGTCCTTGCATGGCGTTGATGTTGAACCTGGCGCCGAGCAACATGCGCTCCTCGTTCACGGCGTGGTCGGGCCTCGTCGGCAACGTGTTCAACCTGATTGTCGCTCCGCAGGTGGTCGGCATCATGAGTGACTCGTTCGCGGGCCCGCAGGGGTCAAATGCGGCATCGCTCCGCCTCGCGCTACTGGTGCTCGCGCCGACCGGATTCTGGGCGACGTGGCATTTCGTCCTCGCCGCGCGCACGGCCGTCGCGGACCAGGAGCGCGCCATCGGCACCTTGGTGGCCTGAGGAGACTCTGCTGATGAAAATCCTGTTTGCACTGTTCTCGGCGCTCGGCGTGGCGATGATGGCCCGCGCCGATGGCGTCACCGTCATCAATGATGACGTGCACTTTGCCGAAGGGCCGGTGTGGTACCACGGCAAGCTCTATTACGTCGAGTACGACCGCAATACCGTCGACACGTGGGACGGCAAGCACAATGCGATCTTCTGGACGAAGAAAGGTTGCGGGCCCTCGGCCGTCGTGCCGACCGCCAGCGGCGAGTTCCTCGTCACCTGCTACGACAGCAAGAGCATCGGCCGCATCGCCGCCGACGGCAAGGATCTGCCTGAATACACGCACGACAAGGATGGCCACACGCTCGAGGGACCGAATGATTTCGCGCCCGATCATCGCGGCGGCGTGTATTTCACCTGTTCAGGGAGCGCCGCCGGCCCGGTGATCGACGGCAAGGTGTTCTATCTCGCCGTCGACGGCTCGATCACGCAGGTCGCGGTCAACGTGCACAATGCGAATGGCATTGCAGTGTCGAACGACGGCAAGATTCTTTACGTCATCGAGATGGACAGCTTTCGCCTGCTGCAGTTCAACATCGCCGCCGACGCCTCGCTCAGTGATCGCCGCGTGTTCGTCAACATGGACGACCTGGCGAAGAACGTCACGCATATCTATCCGGATGGCGTGAAGATCGATTCGAAAGGCGAGATCTACATCGGCCAGACGCCGCGCGATGCACATGCGCCGCTCGCCGGCGTGATCTTCGTCGTCAATGCGAAGAGCGAGTTGCTGCGCACTTTGAAGTTGCCGTCGCCCGGCGTGCCAAACCTCGGCTTCAGCGCGGACGAGTCGATGATCTATGTCGCCGCGCTCGATGAGCTCGACAAACCGCCGTACGGCGGCAAGATCTACGAGATGCCGGTGCGTTAACCGGCGAGCCAGCCGCCGTCGACGACCAGGTTTGATCCCGTCATGAACGTCGCACGGTCGCTGGCGAGAAAGACGGCGGCATTGGCGATGTCATCCGGCTTCCCAAATCGCGGCCACGGTGTGCGGCGGCGCGCGTTCTCGAGACGCTCCGGATCGACGGCGAGTCCGGGCGCGCCGGTCATGATCTTGCCGGGCGAAATGCAGTTGCAGGCGATCAGGTCCTTCGCGAAATCGACGGCGATCTGCCGCGTGATGTATATCGCGCCGGCCTTGCTGACGCCGTACGCGGTATCGCCCGGGCAGGTCACGATGCCCTGCTGCGAACCGAGGTTGATGAGGCGCCCGCGCACTTCGTTGCGCGGTTCCTGCCTGATCATCTGCTGCACGGCGCGCCTGCAGCCGTTGAACATGCCGGTGAGATTCACGCGCAGCACCGCGTCCCACTGCTGCGGCGTCGTCGCGAGCAGGTCGGTGCCGGAATAGATCGCGGCGTTGTTGACCATGACGTCGAGGCGGCCTTCGCGCGCAACGGTCTCGCCGATCAGCGCATCGGCCTCATCCCAGCTGCCAATGTCGGTCTTGATGAAGGCGGCCTTGCCGCCGGCGCGCCCGATGAGCTGCGCGGTTGGCTCGCCGCCCTCGACCGGGTCAGTGGTGATGTCGGCAATGACGACCGTGGCGCCCTCGGCTGCGAAGCCGACCGCGATGGCACGGCCGATGCCCGAACTGGCACCGGTGACCACAGCCACTTTTCCCTCGAGCAGTCGCGACATGGGCGCGAGGATACTCCTGATGACAGGGGGCGTGCCCGACCAGTACGCTAGCCGCCGTGGTCGCACCTGATCTCAAGCTGGCGGATTCGCTGTTCGGGGCGCTGAGCGCGGCGACGCGCCAGGGCCGCGGCATCGTGCGCGACAGCTACGGCGCGGGCGAACAGGCGGCGCACGATATTGCGCGCTCGGCAGCCGAGTCGATCGGGCTCGAGTGCGCGGTCGATGCGATCGGCAACCTGACGATGACGCTGCCCGGGCGCGACCGCGCGGCGACGCGCATCGTCATGGGCTCGCACCTCGACAGCGTGCCACAGGGCGGCAATTACGACGGCGCGGCCGGCGTCGTCGCCGCCTTGAGCATCCTGTCCGCGCTGCGCCACTCGGGTTTCGTGCCGCCCTGCGATGTCGCTGTCATGGCGATACGTGCCGAGGAATCCGCGTGGTTCGACATTGCCTATCTCGGCAGCGCCGGCGCCTTCGGACTGCTCGATCCCGACTGCCTGTCGATTGCGCGCTCGGACAATGGCCAGACGCTTGAAGACACGTTGCGCTCGCGCGGTTTTGATCCGCGCCCGATCCGCGAGCGGCGGCCGTTGCATGACCGTAAGCGCATTCGCGCCTACCTCGAGTTGCACATCGAGCAAGGCCCGATGCTGGTCGAGCGCGCGCTGCCGGCCGCGGTCGTAACCGGCATCCGCGGCTGCAAGCGCTTCCGCAACGCGCGCTGCCTCGGCGAGTACGGCCACTCCGGTGCGCTGTCGCGCACCAATCGACACGATGCCGTGGCCGCCACGGTCGCGCTGCTCCATCACATGGAAAACGTGTGGCTGCAACAGGAAAAGGCCGGCGCCGACCTAGTGCTGACGGCGGGCGAGCTGTATACCGACGCCGCGATGCACGGTCCGAGCAAGGTCGCCGGCGAGACGCGCTTCGTGCTAGACCTGCGGAGCCTGTCGGACGGGACGATGAACGCCGTCGCTGATGAAGCACGCGCCGCGGCGGCCCGCGCCGGCGCGGCTTATCGCGTGACTTTTGATCTCGGCGCAACCAGCGATTCGCCGCCGGCGATCATGGATGCGAAACTGCGTTCGCGATTGATGGCACTCCTCGATGAGCCGTTCGAGATGGCCAGCGGGGCCGGGCACGATGCCGCTGTTTTTGCGAAGCTGGGCATTCCAACCGCGATGGTATTCGTGCGCAATGAGAACGGCAGCCATAATGCCGATGAGGCGATGTCGCTCGACGACTTCGCGGTCGGCGCGCGCGCGATGCTTCGATTGCTGATGGATTTTCCATTCTGATGCAGACCCACCTACGCAGGAACCGCGCATGACCTTGCTGGTAACAGGTGCAACCGGATTTGCGATGAGCGTGCTCGGACGCGTGTGGCTCGACACCGACAGCCAAGCGCGCCTGGTCATCCTCGACAATGCGCCACTCGACGCGGCGGCGCAGCGTTACTTTGCGCCGGTGATGGAACGCGTAAAGACTATCGTCGCCGACGTGACGCGACCCGAGACCTGGCAGGCCGCATTGGCGAACCAGGGCATCGAACATGTCGTGCACGGCGCGACGGTGACGCCGCTGTCGCGCGGCACAGCGGCCGAAGCGCGGCGCGAGCCGGAAGCGGAGCAGCCCTCACGCATCATCGACGTCAACATCATGGGCACCGTTGCGATGCTCGAGTGGACGCGCGCACAGGCTCGTCCGCCGCGCTTCATCTATGTGAGCTCGGGCGCGGTCTACAAGCACCACGGCCCGGATTGTCCCGGCGAGCCGCTGCCCGAAGACGGCTACGTCATGCCGCGGCGGTTGTATGGCATCTCGAAGCTGGCCTCCGAGCTCATCACGGAGCGCTACCGCGACCTGTTCGGCCTGTCGGCGGCATCGGTACGTCCATCGTCGGTCTACGGCACGATGGATCGCGTCACGGCGAGCCGAAATTTCCGCCACGTGCCCAATCGCATCGCGCACGCGGCGCTCGACGGCACCACGCGGCTGCGCGTCAACACGCTCGATGCCGTGGGCGACTACCTGCATGTCGAAGACCTCGCGCAAGGCATCATCTCGCTGCTGCGTGCGCCGACGTTGCGATACAGTGCCTACAATGTGGCGTACGGCGCGACCGCGACGATTCGTGACATCGTCGGTTGGGTCGCGGAGAAAGTGCCGGGCTTCCAGGCGGAGATCGTGCCGCCCGAGCAGGCGGAACTGCTGCAGGATGCTGCGCTGAAGGATGGTATGTGGGGCGCCTACGATATTTCCCGCATCAGCGGCGAGACGAGCTGGAAGCCGCGCCCGATGCGCGAGGCGCTGCACGCCTACATGGACTGGATCATCGCCGAGCGGAAGTCGGGTTGAGGCAAGAGTAAGGAACAGCGCAATGTCCGGCGACAGCAGCTATCCCCGCGATCTGATTGGCTACGCCGCGAGCCCGCCCCATCCACGCTGGCCGCAGGATGCGCTCATCGCCGTGTCGGTGGTGCTCAACTACGAGGAAGGCGGCGAATATTGCGTACTACACGGCGATGCGCATTCGGAGAACGTGCTCACCGACCTGGGTGCGGTCACGGCGGTGCAGGGTGGCCGCGACCTGAACGTCGAATCAAACTTCGAATACGGCAGCCGCGTCGGCTTTTGGGAAATCATGCGCCTGCTGCGCGCGCGCCGCGTCGACGCGACGGTTTACGCCGTCGGCATGGCGCTCGAACGCAACCCGCAAGCTGCCGCGGAGATCGCGCAGAGCGGATTCGAAGTCGCCTGTCATGGCGAACGCTGGATCGACTACCAGGCCGTGCCCGAAGAAGTCGAGCGCGCGCACATGCTGCGCAACGTCGCGACGATCACGCGCCTGATCGGTCGCAAACCCGTCGGCTGGTACACCGGCCGGCCGAGCGTGAACACGCGGCGCCTCGTCACGGAAATCGGCGGATTCCTCTACGACAGCGACGCGTACAACGACGACCTGCCCTATTGGTGCGAGATCTCCGGCCGTCGTCACCTGGTCGTGCCGCACAGCTTCGACACCAACGACAGCCGCCTGCAGCGCGGCGGCGACTTCAGCACCGGCGAAGAATTCTTCGGCTATTGCCGCGATGCCTTCGACTGGCTGTATCGCATCGGCGGCGAAGGCCGGCAGCGCATGATGACCATTAGCTTGCATGGCCGCATCATCGGCCGCCCGGGACGCATCGGCGCGCTCGCGCGCCTGCTCGATCACATCCAGTCGCACAAAAACGTGTGGCTGTGCAATCGTGCCGCGATCGCGCAGCACTGGATTGCGCATCACTCGAAAGAATGAACTTGAAACCTTGTGGAGGTCGCCGTGTCTGTATCCGATAACCTGAAGTCCTTGTTTCTCGCGGCCATTGTCGCATTTGTGAGTCCGAATGCAGCCAATTCCGCTGCGGCCGACGCGGTCGCGGCCGATGCGGTCACGGCCGCTGGAAATGAAGCGCCGGCAACGACCAAGCGCGCGCTCAACGCGGACGATTTCTACCTGATGGAATCCGTCAGCGAAGCGCAGCTCTCGCCTGACGTGCGGTGGATCGCGTATCTCGTCACGACCAGCGATCGCGAGGCCGACGAGGAGCAGACGGCGTTGTGGATGGTGAGCTGGGATGGCACGCAGCACCTGCGCCTGACTGCGCCGGCGGAGAGCACCAGCGCGCCGCGCTGGAGTCCCGATGGACGTTATCTTTCGTATCTTGCCAAGCCCAACGATGCCGAGCACAGCCAGGTCATGTTGCTAGACCGCCGCGGCGGCGAGCCGCGCGCACTGACGAAGGTCACCGACGACATCAACCACTACGAGTGGTCGCCCGATGGCCAGCGCATCGTGCTGGCGATGGAAGCGAG
>JBOHZW010000059.1:0-1563 GCA_050738715.1 Steroidobacteraceae bacterium
GACCATGATGATGCAGGCCATCGCCAAAGCGATCGCGCACAATCATCCCGAGATCGTGCTGATCGTGTTGCTGGTCGATGAGCGCCCCGAGGAAGTCACCGACATGCTGCGCTCGGTGCAGGGCGAGGTGGTCAGCTCCACCTTCGATGAACCGGCCGCACGCCACGTGCAGGTGGCCGAGATGGTCATCGAGAAAGCCAAGCGCCTCGTCGAGCACAAGAAAGATGTCGTCATCCTGCTCGATTCGATCACGCGCCTCGCGCGCGCCTACAACACCGTCGTGCCGAGTTCCGGCAAGGTACTCACCGGCGGCGTCGATGCGAACGCGCTGCAGCGACCGAAGCGATTCTTCGGCGCCGCGCGCAACATCGAGGAAGGCGGCTCGCTGACGATCCTCGCCACCGCGCTGATCGACACCGGTTCGAAGATGGACGATGTCATCTACGAGGAATTCAAGGGCACCGGCAACAGTGAGATCCACCTCGACCGGCGCATTGCCGAGAAGCGCGTGTTCCCCGCGGTGAACATCAACCGCTCCGGCACGCGCAAGGAAGAGCTGATCACCGACCAGGCGGAACTGGCGAAGATGTGGATCTTGCGCAAGCTCCTGCATCCGATGGATGAGCTCGCCGCGATCGAGTTCCTGCTCGACAAGATGAAGGATACCAAGACGAACTCGGAATTCTTCGAGGCCATGAAGCGTTAGCGAGAGGGTATCCAGCCGCCTCGCCGCAGCTTCACGCGCTACTGGTTCACAGTTTTCAGCGTCGCAGCTGGGCGACGCTGGCGCGGCAGCTCTCGCTCCCCGATGATAGGCCGCATGCGTCATCTGCTGTTATCCGTCGCCCTGCTGGCTGCCGCCACGTCGGTTTGCGCGCAACAAACCGCGCCGCCGGAGCCGGCCAGCCCGATCACGGATCGCTTCGCCTTGCGGGCCAGCGTCTTCTTCGGTACTGCTGCAACCAACGGGCGCGTGGATGACGCGGCGGCGGCCCCAACGCTGGGTACGCCGTTCTCACTCGAAAAAGACTTCAAGCTCAGCCCGAAAGTGCATCAGGCGCGTGCGGAATTCATATTCCGGTTGCGCGAGCGCGGGCGATTGCGCGTGGACCTGTGGGAGCTGACGCGCACCGGCGTGGCCAGTCCGACCGGGACTGTCGTTTATGGCGGCCACACTTTTACGCCTGCCGATATCGTCCACTCGGAATTCGACTGGCACCAGGTCGACCTGACCTGGACCTATTCATTCCTGAAGGGCCGCCGCTTCGAGCTGGGAGCGGGGCTGGGGCTCCACCTGCTGGAAGCCGAGGCCAATGCCGAGGCCACGCAGTCGACCGGGCCCGTCACCGAGAAATTCAGCGGCGCTGGTCCCTTTGTCACGGTCGCAATCGACAGCACGTGGCGCATCACGCGCCGCTTCGCGTTGTCGGCGCGCGCGCAGTATTTCAAGCTGACAGTGAACTCAGTGAAAGGCCAGCTCGCCGACTACCATGGCGACCTGCAATTCCGCTGGCGCCCGAATCTCGCCTTTGGTCTCGGCTACCAGAGCACGCAGACGCAGCT
>JBOHZW010000060.1:0-12083 GCA_050738715.1 Steroidobacteraceae bacterium
ACCCGGTCATCCCCATGAAAAAAATCCTGATTCTCGGCGTCAACGGCTTCATCGGCCACCACCTGTCGGCGCGCATCCTGAAGGACACCGACTGGAGCGTGTTCGGCATGGACATGAGCGCCGACCGGATCGAGTCCTTGCTGGGCAATCCGCGCATGAAGTTCTTCGAGGGCGACATCACGATAAACAAGGAGTGGATCGAATACCACATCCGCAAATGCGACGTGGTGCTGCCGCTGGTGGCGATCGCCACGCCCGCCACGTATGTGCGCGAGCCGCTGCGCGTGTTCGAGCTCGACTTCGAGGCCAACCTGCCGATCATTCGGCAGTGCGTGCGGCACGGCAAGCGCGTGCTGTTTCCGTCGACGTCCGAAGTCTACGGCATGTGCCGCGATGACGAATTCGATCCGGCCCATTCGGAACTGGTGTACGGCCCGATCGAGAAACAGCGCTGGATCTACGCTTGTTCGAAGCAGCTGATGGATCGCGTCATCTATGCGTACGGATCGGAAGACAAGCTCGACTACACGCTGTTCCGCCCCTTCAACTGGATCGGCGCCGGCCTGGACAACCTGCACTCGGCCAAGGAAGGCAGCTCGCGCGTCATCACGCAGTTTCTCGGCCACATCGTGCGCGGCGAGCCGATCAAGCTCGTGGACGGCGGCAGCCAGAAGCGCTGCTTCACCGGCATCAGCGACGGCATCAACGCACTGATGAAGATCATCGAAAACAGGAACGGTTGCGCGTCGCGCAAGATCTTCAACATCGGCAATCCGCAGAACAATTACTCGGTGCGCGAGCTGGCCGAGATGCTGCTGAAGATGGCGGCGGAATATCCTGAATATTCCGCCAACGCAAAACGCGTGAAACTCGTCGACACCACCTCCGGTGAGTACTACGGCAAGGGCTACCAGGACGTGGCCAACCGCGTGCCGAAAATCGACAACACGCGCAGCGAACTCGGCTGGGAGCCGCGCGTCAGCATGCGCGAAGCGCTGCAAAACATCTTCGAAGCTTATCGCGGCCAGCTGCCGCAGGCTTCGAACCTGCTCGATTGACACTGGCGCGCCGGACAGCGGCTTGCAGATTGCGCTCAAGATCGACGCCGATACGCTGCGCGGCACGCGCGCCGGCGTGCCGGCGCTGGTGAGCGCGCTGCAGCAGGTGCGCGCCGGCGCGACGTTCCTGTTCAGCTTGGGTCCAGACCACACCGGCCGCGCCATTCGCCGCGTGTTCCGCAAGGGCTTCATGGGCAAGGTGTCGCGCACCTCGGTGCTGGAACACTACGGATTGCGCACGTTGCTGTACGGCACGCTGCTGCCCGGACCCGACATCGCGGCGCGCGCCGGCGACGAGATGCGCGCGGCGCGCGATGCCGGATTCGAAGTGGGCATCCATTGCTACGATCACGTTGCGTGGCAGGATTTCGTCGCGCACCGCGATGCCGACTGGACCGCGCGGCAGATGCAGCTCGCGGCGTCCGCATTCGAAACAGTGTTCGCGACCCCGGCGCGCACGCACGGAGCGGCCGGCTGGCAGATGAATGACGCGGCGCTCGCGCTCGAAGAGCGGTTCGAATTCGCGTATGCCTCCGACACGCGCGGCGCGGCGCCATTCGTACCGTTGATCATGGGCCGGCGCGGCCGCGTACCGCAGCTGCCTACGACGCTGCCGACGCTCGATGAACTGATCGGGATCGACGGCATTACCGCCGACAACGTGCACGAAACCTTGCTGGCGCAAACGCGCTCGACCGAGGCTACCTCGCACGTCTTTACGCTGCACGCCGAGCTCGAGGGCATGAAGCTGCTGCCCGTGCTGAAACGCCTTTTGGCCGGATGGCTATCGCAAGGGCATGAACTGGTGTCGCTTGCCACGTTGTGCGGCACGCTCGATGTCGATGCCCTGCCGGCCTGCGCCGTCATCGAGGGCACCGTGCCCGGGCGCAGCGGCACCTTGGCCTGCCAGCAAGCCTGAACGCAGCGCTGCGCGCCGCCACGCGCCCACACGTGGGTGTCGCGCGTTACTGCAGGTCGCGTTTGCGCTGGTTTGCACGGCAAATCCACGGTAACTTAGGATCATGGCTGCCCCTGCTGGTCCCAAGGTTTTCACGGACGCGCGCGCCGCGCTGGTCGGCGTCGTGCGCGACGGAATGTCGGTCATGTCCGGTGGATTCGGACTGTGCGGCATTCCGGAAAACCTGATCGCCGCGCTGCGCGATACGGGCGTCAAGGGCCTGACAGTCGTGTCGAACAATGCCGGCGTCGACAACTACGGCCTCGGTGCGCTGCTGAAGACGCGGCAGATCCACAAGATGATTTCTTCCTACGTCGGCGAGAACAAGGAATTCGAGCGCCAGTACCTTTCCGGCGAACTCGAGCTCGAGTTCAATCCACAGGGCACGTTGTCCGAACGGATCCGGGCGGGTGGTGCGGGCATCTGGGGTTTCTACACGCGCACTGGTGCCGGCACGCTGGTCGCCGAAGGCAAGGAGCAGCGTGTCGTCAACGGTGATACCTACGTCCTCGAGACCGGGCTCGTCGCCGATCTGTCGCTGGTCAAGGCCTGGCGCGGCGACACCGAAGGCAATCTCGTCTATCGAAAGACCGCGCGCAATTTCAATCCGATGATGGCGAGCGCCGGCCGCGTCACGGTCGCCGAAGTGGAGGAACTCGTCGAGCCGGGCTCGCTCGATCCCGACAAGGTCCACACGCCGGGCATCTTCGTCCAGCGCATCATCCAGGGGAGAGGTTACCTGAAGACGATCGAGAACCGCACGGTGCGCAAGCGCACCACGACGGGAGCCGCCTGATGGCCTGGACGCGTGATGAAATCGCCGCACGCGGCGCGCAGGAATTGCGCGATGGTTTCTACGTGAACCTCGGCATCGGCATTCCGACGCTGGTCGCGAACTACATTCCTGCCGGCATGCGCGTCGTGCTGCAATCGGAAAACGGCATGCTCGGCATGGGTCCGTTTCCGTACGACGATGAAGTCGACCCGGACCTGATCAACGCCGGCAAGCAGACGATCACCGAACTGCCGACATCTTCCTATTTTTCGTCGGCCGACAGCTTTGGCATGATCCGCGGCGGCCACATCGATCTTTCCATACTCGGCGCGATGGACGTGGCCGAGAACGGCGACCTGGCCAACTGGATGATTCCCGGCAAGATGGTCAAGGGCATGGGTGGCGCGATGGATCTCGTCGCCGGCGTGAAGCGCGTCGTCGTGGTCATGGAGCACACGTCGAAGGATGGCAGCGCAAAGTTGAAGCCGCGCTGCGACCTGCCGCTGACCGGCGCGAACGTCGTCGACAAGGTCATCACCGATCTTGCTGTGTTCAGTCGCGCCGATCGCCACTCGCAATTCCAGCTGATGGAAATGGCGCCGGGCGTGACGCTCGATGAAATTCGCGCCAAGACGACGGCAAAGTTCTTGGGCCCTCGCTGAACCGCTGCTCGCGCCTTTGTTTCTTGCGCGTTCTGTGAAACGCCACTCGCACGCCCTGGGCATTTCGTGTACACTTCGCGCCGAGTTTGTCGAATACGCGGGCGTCGGTCCCGCGTGCCGAGGTTCTAATTAGGTCCCGACCGGGACTCATCTGCCCCTCCTGCAAACCTTCTACGCCAGTGGGCCTAGCGGCCTGCTGACCGCAGGATCATTCCAACATTGATTTGTTGCCTGTACCGACAGCGCGTCAATCGCGCTCCGGGCGACGCCATGGAGTATTGCTTTGTCTTTTGAAACTTTTGATTTGAATCCCTTGCTGTTGCGCGCGGTGACCGAGGCCGGCTACAGCGTGCCTACGCCGATCCAGGCACGCGCGATCCCACTCGCGCTCGAGGGCCATGATCTGCAGGCCGCTGCGCAGACCGGGACCGGCAAGACTGCGGCGTTCGCGCTGCCTATCCTGCAACGGCTCGAAGCCGCGAACAGCAAGCCGCAGGGTCCGCGCGCGCCCCGCGCACTCGTGCTGGTGCCAACGCGAGAGCTGGCCGCGCAGGTCGCCGAATCGTTCCAGCAGCTTGGCCGCCACCTCAACCAGCGTGGCGCGTTGATCTTCGGCGGCGTCGCGCCGAAACCGCAAGTCAAGGCGCTGGCCGAGGGAGTCGACATCATCGTCGCGACCCCGGGGCGATTGCTTGATCACCTGCAGTTCAAGCTGGTCGATCTGTCGCGCATCGAGGTGCTGGTGCTCGACGAGGCCGACCGCATGCTCGACATGGGCTTCATCCGCCCGATCCGCAAGCTGATCGCCGCATTGCCGAAGCAGCGTCAAAATCTGCTGTTCTCGGCGACGTTCTCGAACGAGATCCGCGAGCTCGCGCGCGGCATCCTGCGCGACCCACGCAGCATCGACATCGCGCCGCGCAACGCGCCGGTCGAGTTGATCGATCATCGCGTCTATCACGTCGATACGGCGCAGAAGCATCCGCTGCTGACGCGCATCCTGAACGACGGCGGCAACCGCCAGAGCCTGGTGTTCACGCGCACGAAGCACGGCGCCAATCGGCTGGCGGAGCGCCTGGCACGCGATGGATTGCGCTGCGCCGCGATTCACGGCAACAAATCGCAGGGCGCCCGCACGCGCGCGCTCGACGAGTTCAAGCAGGGCAAGATCCAGGTGCTCGTCGCCACCGACATCGCCGCTCGCGGCCTCGACATCGAGGAGTTGCCGCATGTCGTGAACTTCGAATTGCCGCATGTGCCCGAGGACTACGTGCACCGCATCGGTCGCACCGGCCGCGCCGGACGCAGTGGCGAAGCCGTGTCGTTGGTGAGCCGCGATGAGCGCGAACGCCTGCGTGCAATCGAGAAGATGCTCGGGCGGAATATTCCGGTCGCGGCCTGAGGCGGCAGACCCTAGGTTTGCAGCCCGATGATCTCGGCAGTTTGGCCCGCGAAGTGCAACTCGTCGCCGACGCGCAGCCCCATCAGCTCGAGCGCGAGCGGTGAGACGTAGCTGATCAGGCCGGCCTTCGGGTCGGCCTCGTCTTCACCGACAAGCTGGAAAGCCTGGGTGGCGCCATCGGGCAGCCGCAACACCGCGCGCACACCGAAGCGCACCTGCTGCGGCTGCGCAGCCGGGCTGATGGGCTTGGCGCTGTCGCGCCGCGCCTGGAAATAGCGCAGATCGCGCGCGATGCGCGCCAGCGCTGCCACATCGTTCGCCGCCCGGGCGGCACTGCGTTCCGCCTCGAGTCCACGCACCTGAGTTTCGAGCAGCGTCTGGCCGCGCGCAGTGACCAGGTTCGGGTGCGTGCTGATGGCGCGCTCGGGGAGGGCCTCGGCGTCCTGGTCGGACTCCTTGACGAATGCACGGCTCATGGCGAACATCATGCGCTGCGAACCGCCGGAGCTCAACGGAGTCCATGAAGAAGCTCAAGCACGAGGGCGAACTGTTCAAGGCCGCGCTCGCGGCCGGCGTGACATACGCCGAACAACGTGGCGCCGTGGTGTTCGAGCGAACCGACTCGGCAAGCGCGAAGGCGCTGTACGTATATCGGTTGCTGGTCCACGACAAGAAAATCCAGCCCATGCCCGAGGAGCAGGTGAGCGAAAAATCAATTCGTCATCGGCTCGCCACGTGGTATGCGCACCAGCTTCCCGCGGATGATCCGTTGCTGCAGTAAGCGCCGGTCAAGAGCCGAGTTTCGCAAGCTCGACATTGCCACCGCTGATTATCACGCCGACGCGCTTGCCGCGAACATCGACAACGCGGTTCATCGCCGCTGCCGCGGCCAGGCATCCGGTCGGTTCGACGACGATCTTCATGCGCTCCGCGAAGAAACGCATCTGCGCGCGCAACTGATCGTCGCTGACCGTGACGATGTCGGTCACCAGGCGTTTCATGATCGGAAATGTGTGCTCGCCCACGGCAGGCGTCTGCGCACCGTCCGCAATCGTCTGCGGCACCGGAATGCGCACGATCGTTCCACTGCGCAGCGACATCTGGGCGTCATTTCCCGCCTCCGGTTCGACTCCGATGACCTTGCAGCCGGGCGCCAGCACTTCCGCCGACAGCGCGCAACCTGCGAGCAGGCCGCCGCCGCCGACGCAGACGAACAGGTAGTCCAGCGCGCCGGTGTCCTCGAACAGTTCCTTTCCCACCGTGCCCTGGCCGGCGATGACATGCGGGTGATCGAAGGGTGGTACCAGCGTTGCGCCACGCTCGGCGACCAGGCGCTGCGCGAGCGCCGCGCGGTCCTCTGTGTAGCGGTCGTAGAAGATGACTTCCGCGCCATATTCGCGCGTTGCGGCGAGCTTGGTGGGCGCTGCATCGTGCGGCATGACGATGAGCGCCGGCATGGCGAGCAGCCGCGCCGCAAGAGCCACTGCCTGCGCGTGATTGCCGGAGGAAAACGCAACGGCACCCGCTCGGCGCTGTGCCGCGCTGAAACGGCTAAGCGTGTTGTACGCGCCGCGAAACTTGAAGGCGCCGCCGCGCTGGAAATTCTCGCACTTGAAGTACAGCCGTGCACCGCTGGCCTCATCGGCCTGCCTTGAGCTGAACACCGGCGTGCGCGTCGCAATGCCTTGCAATACATGCGCTGCCGCCGTGACGTCCGAAAAAGTGACCTCGCTCAAGCGCCGCTCCGCACCTGTGGATACTACGTATGTTACCGCGCCGCCGCCTGACGTACCGTCTTGCCGTTCGATGGCAGGAGGATGACGCATGCAAACGACGCGACGCTTGTGGATCGGCCTGGGACTGTTGCTGGTCGTGGCGTTCGGCATATTGCTCGCGATGGGCCGCGATCTGTACCTGAAGGCGCCGCCGATGCCCGAGAAGGTCATGACCGCCGATGGGCAGGTGCTGTATGCGCGTGCCGACATCGAACTGGGCCGCCGCGTCTGGCAAAGCATTGGCGGGCAGCAGCTCGGTTCGGTTTGGGGGCATGGCGCACTGGTGGCTCCCGACTGGAGCGCCGACTGGCTGCATCGCGAGGCGACCGCGCTGCTCGATATCTGGTCGCAGCGCGATTTTGGCACCGACTACGCGAAACTCGGCGTGGAACAGCAGGCCATCCTCGACGCGCAGTTGCGGCAGGAAATCCGTCGCAATCGGTACCGGAGCGCTGACGGCAGCATCGAAGTTTCAGCCGATCGCGCGCGGGCGATCGCGACGGTTGCCGCACACTACGAAGACCTGTTCGGTGATGGCCCGGCGCAGCAGGCGCTGCGCACGACGTATGCGATGCGTGACGGCACTGTCGACACTGCTGAACATCGCCACGCACTCACCGGGTTCTTCTTCTGGACATCCTGGGCGGCCGTCACTGAACGGCCCGGCGATACAAAGAGCTACACCAGCAACTGGCCATACGATCCGTTGGTCGGTAACACGCCGACATCGAGCACCTTCCTCTGGACGGTGTTCAGCGTGCTGTTCATGATCGCGGGCATCGCGCTGGTGGCGTGGCACTACGCCGCGTATCACCGCAAGGAATTGCCGGCCACGCCGCCGGCCACTGATCCGCTGCTTGGGCTGGAACTCACGCCCTCGATGCGCGCGACCGCCAAGTACTTCTGGATCGTGCTGGCGCTGTTCCTGACACAGATCCTGCTCGGTGCCATCACCGCGCACTACCAGGTGGAACGCAACTTCTACGGATTCGCGATCTCGAATGTCCTGCCGTATTCGCTGACGCGCACCTGGCACACGGAACTGGCCGTGTTGTGGATTGCCACCGCGTGGCTCGGCACCGGCCTGTATATCGCGCCGGCGATCTCGGGCCACGAGCCGAAATTCCAGCGCCTCGGCGTGAACGTGCTGTTCGTGTGCCTGCTCGTCATCGTGGTCGGCGCGTTTGCAGGGCAGTGGGCAGCAGTGATGCACAAGCTCGGACTCCAGTACAACTTCTGGTTCGGTCACCAGGGCTGGGAGTACACCGATCTCGGCCGCTTCTGGCAGTGGTTCCTGTTCCTGGGCCTGCTTATCTGGCTGACGCTCGTCGGCCGCGCGTTGTGGCCGGCCTTGCGCCGCAAGGACGACATGGCCTCGATCGTCGGGCTGATGTTCCTGTCGACGATCGCCATCGGATTGCTGTACGGCGCCGGCCTGATGTGGAACGAGAACAGCCATCTGTCGGTAGTCGAATACTGGCGCTGGTGGGTCGTGCACCTGTGGGTCGAGGGTTTCTTCGAAGTGTTTGCGGTCGCCGTGATCAGTTTCATCTTCGTCAAGCTCGGGCTGGTGCGCGCGGCATCGGCGACCGCCAACGTGCTGTTTGCCACCGTCGTGTTCATGGCGGGCGGCGTGCTCGGCACATTCCACCACCTGTACTGGGCGGGTACGCCAACTTCAGTGTTGGCGCTCGGCGCTTCATTCTCGGCGCTGGAAGTGGTGCCGCTCGCCCTCATCGGCCTCGAGGCGCACGAGACCTGGAGCCACAGCCAGGCGACACCATGGATGCAGCGCTACCGCTGGCCCGTGATGTTCTTCCTCGCGGTCTCGTTCTGGAACCTGGTGGGCGCGGGACTGTTCGGCTTCCTCATCAATACGCCGATGGCGCTGTACTACATGCAGGGACTGAACCTGACGCCGTTGCACGGGCACACTGCGCTGTTCGGGGTCTACGGCATGCTCGGCATCGGGCTGATGCTGTTCTGCCTGCGCGGACTGCGCCCGGCGGAGAAGTGGAACGAAGACTTGTTACGCAGCGCCTTCTGGGCATTGAATATCGGCCTCTCATTGATGGCGTTGCTGGCGCTGTTGCCGATGGGCGTGCTGCAACTGCAGGCAGCGCTCGAACAAGGCTATTGGTACGCGCGCTCGGCTGATTTCATGGGGCGCGACATCATGCACCTGCTGGTGTGGATGCGCGTTCCGGGCGACACGATCTTCGCTATCGGCGCACTGGTGCTGTGCTGGTTCGTGCTGCGCCTGTGGGTGCGCCGCGGCGATTCGGCGCACGCCGAATGAGCTGATGGGCGAGTACTACCTGCAGATCAGGTTCGCACACGTCCTAATGGTCTGCTGTTCGGGTGCCTTGTTTGCCGTGCGCGGGTTCGCGGTCATCGTCGGGGCGGCCTGGCCGCAACACTTAGCTTTGCGCTGGCTGTCATACACGATCGATACCTGCTTGCTGACGGCTGCGCTGATGCTGGTGACGATCCTGCACCAGTACCCCTTCGTGCAGCCATGGCTCACCGCCAAGGTGTTGCTGCTGGTCGTCTACATCGCGCTCGGCATCCATGCATTGCGGCGCGCACGCACGCGCAATGCTCGCATTGCCGCCTACGTCGCCGCGCTGCTGGTGTTCCTGTTCATCGCCAGCATCGCCTGGCGGCATGATCCGCGCGGCGTGTTTGCGTTGTTGTCAGCAGGGTAGGACCTGGCCGCGAGGCAACCCAGCGCTACGCCAGCGCGCGCCGGCTTGCTGCGGCGAGACCCACCACGACCAGAACGGCCGCCATGTGCGTGGCCAGGTCGATGGCCGTGACATCGAAGTGATGGAAGAACTGCAGCACGAAGGCGGCGAGTGCGGCGACGCCCAGCGCGCCAGTGAGTGCGACGGGCAGGAGCTCGAGCGGACGCGCGCGGCGCAGCACCGCATAAAGCAAAACAGTCAGCGGCACACTGACGCCGATGATGAACGCGAAACAGTGCGTGCTGTCGCCGGCGCGATGCCCCGGCGGCCCAAGGCCAAGCCCATACTGCAGGCAGCCAAGTGTGCTGGTGGCAATCCAGAGCGCCAGCGGCGGGAGTGGTGCGTAGCGCCACAGGCTGCTGCGATCCGGCAGGCTCAGATAGAAGGCCGCAACCACTGACGTGATGCCGGTCAGCAATATCGCGGCAGCCTCGAGCACCATGCGCGGCGCGGCAAAGCGCGCTGCGAATGCGGCCAGGTCGGCAAAGCGCAGCAGCACCAGGCCAGTCAATACCGCAAAGCCCGCCAGCCAGAGCAGCGCGCGCCGTGCCGGCGGCAGCAGTGGCCGCACGGGCGCGAGCCCCTGCGAGAGGGAATCGATCAGCTGGTCGGTATTGCCTGTCTCCATGTGTTTCAATTCAGACCGTCAATCGCCTTTGTCCTTGTCCGCGGCCACCAGGTTGCGCAGCGCCTTGACGGCGCGATGCACGGTCACCTTCAGCGCGGCGACGCTCTGGCCAGATTCGCTGGCCGCCTGAGCCACGCTCAGCCCGCGGATCTTGACGGCCTCGAGCGCGAGCCGTTGGCGCTCCGGGAGCGCAGCCAGCAGCGGCGCGATCATCTCCGCAGCGCGCAGTGCTCCTGATTCAGTATTCGCAGGAGGTACCGCAAAGGTTTCAATGGCCAGCTCGTCACTGACCTCATGCCGGGCGACGCGCGTGGCGCGGCGAATCCGGTCGATGCCGCGGCGCGCCGCGATCGAGGCCAGCCAGGGGCTGAACGGGCGCTGCGGATCCCAGGTGTGGCGGATGCGGTGCACCGTAAGCAGCACGTCCTGGACCACGTCTTCAGCCAGGTCCGGGTCGCGGCAGTAGCGCCGCACCAGGTTGCGGATGAACGGTGTCACCGAACGCAACAACTGCTCGTAACTGCGGCCGTCGCCGCCCTGCGCGGCGCGCATCAGGACCACCCAGGAGGCCTCCTGCAGCTGCAACTGGGTTTCCGGCGCCATTACCCCGATGATGTTGTAACCTTTCGCCGTGCGCAACGATTTAGGGGTTGCCGAGGCGAGGGGCCCGGCCATTCAACTAACAACCATCGGAGTACATTCATGTCAGCCAATTCTCTGAAGACGATCACCCTGTCCGCGATCTTTGGCGCCGCCGCGATGGTGGTGGCCGGTAGCGCGGCCTATGCGGCCGATGCCGGCTCGTCCATGGACAAGCCCGCCGGTGAGAAGTGCTACGGCGTCGCGAAGGCCGGAAAGAACGACTGCGCCGCTGCCGGACATTCCTGTGCGGGCCAGTCGACCAAGGACATGGACAAGGCCTCCTGGGTCAGCCTGCCGGCGGGTGTCTGCGAGAAGCTCTCGGGCGGCAGCACCACGAAGATGTAATGAGCCCGACGGGCTCGATACGCCCGATCCCGGCGCAAGCCGGGATCGGGCTGCGCCTTCCGCACCAGGCGCTGGTGCAGGCAGAACATCCGCGAGCTGCGTGGCTCGAGGTGCATCCGGAAAACTACATGTCGGATGCCCATTCGCTCGCCGAGCTCGAGCGGATTCGCACTCACTACCCACTCTCGCTGCACGCGGTCGGCCTCTCGCTCGGCTCGGCGCAGGGCGTTGACGCTGCGCACATCGAGCGTCTGCGGCGCCTCGTGCTGCAGCTCGAACCGTGTTTCGTTTCCGATCATCTTTCGTGGAGTGTTGCTGGGGGGCACTACTTGCCCGACCTGCTGCCGCTTCCGTATACCGATGAAGCGCTGCACATCGTCTGCCGCAACGTCACGCAGGTACAGGAGGCGCTGGGCCGCCAGATCCTGGTGGAAAATCCCTCCACGTACCTGCAGTTCTCCGCCTCATCGATGCCCGAAGCGGAGTTCCTTGCCGCTGTCGCCAAGCGCACCGGCTGCGGCGTGCTGTTCGACGTCAACAATATCTACGTAAGTGCGTCGAACCAGCAGCTCGATGCACATACAGTGCTGACCGGATGGTGCCGCGCGCTCGATGCCCGCTCCGTATTGGAAATGCACCTGGCCGGACACGCCGTCACGGCGACCGCCGCGGGTGGTGAACTGCGCATCGACGATCACGGCGATCATGTCTGCGCTGCCGTGTGGGCACTTTATGAGCAGGCATTGGCGCACTTCGGACCCAGGCCGACGCTGCTCGAATGGGATACACGGCTGCCCGCATTCAGCGTGTTGCAGGCGGAAGCAGCGCTCGCGCAGGACCGGATCGATGGAGCCCGACAGCACTCCACTGCACGCGAATCCTATGCACGCGCCGTCTGAACATTCGCTCGCATCGCTGCAGGCCAGCATGGCGCAGGCGCTGCTCGCGGCCGAGCCGGAAGCGCAGGCCATGCCCGCCTCGCTGTTCAGCGGCGCGCACGCTGGCGCGGTGGGCTTGCGGGTTCATCGCAATACGGTGCTTGGCGCGCTGGCCAATGCGTTGCGGCTGGCATTTCCGGCCGTGGACAGACT
>JBOHZW010000061.1:0-2244 GCA_050738715.1 Steroidobacteraceae bacterium
GACCTTGACCGCACCATCGCGCCGGCCAGTGCTTTGCTCGGCGATCTCGAAGACCTGCTGTTCGGCGGAGTCGACCAGTTCGCGGGCCGTGCGCCCATCGTTGGCAAACGGCGCGGCGGCGATGGAACGGCCGGCGGTGATCAGCCGGCGCAGCAGCGAGCGCTCGCGGATGATTTGTGCATACGCGCGCACGTTCGTTGCGGTCGGCGTATCGCGCGCGAGGCTGCCGAGGTAGGCCAGGCCGCCAGCCGCTTCCAGTTTGCCGTTGCGTTCGAGTTGCTCGGAAGCCGTGACGACGTCAGCGGGCTTGCCGCCTGCGACCAGGTCGGCCAGCGCCGTAAAGATGAGCTGGTGGTCAGGACGATAGAAATCATCGGCGACGATCACATCGCCGATCTGGTCCCAGGCAGCCGCATCGATCAGCAGGCCGCCCAGCACCGATTGCTCCGCCTCGGTCGAATGCGGCGGCGTTGCAGCGCCGATGTCAGCAGGCGGGTCGATGTCGCGACGCGAACGGAGCGGTCCGGCCATGCTGCTGACCGCCTTAGGGCTCGCCCGTCGAGCCCTAGCCCTGCTCTTCGGCGGCGATGATCACGAGGATCGTGACCTCGACGTCGGTGTGCAGGTGCAGCGAGACGTGGTGCTCGCCCACCTGGCGGATCGGGCCGGTTGGGAGCCGCACTTCACTTCGGTTGACTTTTTGACCCGCAGCGGTGCAGGCCTCGGCGATATCGGAGGTGCCCACTGAACCGAACAGCTTGCCTTCCGAGCCCGCCTTCGCGGTGATCGTGACACGGAAATCACGCAGCGTCTCGGCGCGCTGCTGCGCGCCACCGAGTTCTTCGCCGGCGAGCCGCTCCAGCTCGACGCGCCGCACTTCGAAGCGCGCGACATTGGTCGCGGTGGCCAGCGTGGCGCGGCCCGAAGGCAGCAGGTAGTTGCGGCCGTAGCCGCTCTTCACCTTGACGCGATCGCCGATCTTGCCGAGGTTCGCGACCTTTTGAAGCAGGATGACATCCATGGCTTAAGGCCTCAGTGCTGATCGGTGTACGGGAGCAAGGCGAGGAAGCGCGCGCGCTTGATCGCGGTTGCCAGTTGGCGCTGGTAGAAGCTCTTCGTGCCGGTGATGCGGCTCGGCACGATCTTGCCGGTCTCGGTGATGTAGTTCTTCAGGATGCCCAGATCCTTGTAGTCGATCGTGGCGACATCATCGGCCGTGAAGCGGCAGAATTTCTTGCGGCGGACAAAACGTGACATGGCGGTTCCTTATTCGGTTTCGCGGTGCGGGCATCAGGCGTTGAGCGACATGTCGTCGTCATCGCCCATCTCGTCGCGCTCGCGACGGGCCTCGTTTTCCTCTTCCGTGCGTGACATCGGCGAGGGCTCGGTGACGGCGGCATCCATGCTGACCACGAGGTGGCGCAGCACGGCGTCGCTGAAACGGAAAGCACCGGTCAGTTCGGCGAGGATCTTCTGGTCGCACTCGATGTTCATCAGCACGTAGTGTGCCTTGTGAACCTTGGCGATCGGGAAGCACAGCTGGCGCCGGCCCCAGTCTTCGAGGCGATGCACGCTGCCATTGCCCGCGGCGATCATGCCGCGGTAACGCTCGATCATCGCCGGAACCTGTTCGCTCTGATCCGGGTGGACCAGGAACACCACTTCGTAATGCCTCATGTCAGACTCCCTATGGATTGGTGCCGCCCGCTCAAGGCATTGGCGGTGCGGCAAGGAGAAGGCCGCGCAGGGTACCGGAAGGGTCCAGCCCGTGCAACCTGAAACTCGGTGGGACGGCCGAATCGACGCGAACGCGTGCTATTCGGGTTCGCGCCGCTGCCGCAGGGCCTCGTAGAGCAGCATGCCCGTGGCGACCGAGACATTCAGGCTTTCGACCGACCCAAGGTTCGGGAGCGAAACCAGCCAGTCGCAATTGCGCCGCGTCAGCTCACGCAATCCAGCGCCCTCCGCGCCCATGACGAGGCAGCGGCCGCCGCGCAGATCCACCTGGTCGGCGCGCTGCGTCGCCTGCGCGTCGGCGCCGACGATCCACGCGCCCGTTTCCTTGATCAATTTAAGACTCCGCGACAGGTTCGTCACGGTGACCACCGGCGTGGTTTCCGCAGCGCCCGCCGCGACCTTGCGCGCCGTGGCATTCAGCGTGGCCGCGCGATCGCGCGGCACGATCACGGCGAGGGCGCCGCAGGCATCGGCGGTGCGCAGGCAGGCGCCGAGGTTGTGCGGATC
>JBOHZW010000062.1:0-2969 GCA_050738715.1 Steroidobacteraceae bacterium
CAGCGTGCCGGAGGCGATCGCGCCCAACACGAAGTACTTGATCGCCGCTTCGGCTGCGACACCGGAGTCGCGATCGAAGGCCACCAGCGCATACAGCGACAACGCCAGCAGTTCGACACCTAGGTACACGGTGAGCAGGCTGTTCGCCGACACGAGCACACAGATGCCAAGGAGCGCGGTCAGCGCGAGCACCTGGTACTCGCCGCCGTGTATGCCGCGGCGGTCGAGGTACGGCTGCGAATAGAACAGCGCGAGCCCCATGCTCAAGAAAGCGGCGAGCTTCAGGAATACTGCGAGACGGTCTGCGACATAGAGTCCGTCGAAAAGTACGGTGCGTTCCTGCACCGCGCCCACCGTCACCGTGAGCCACGCGCACACTGCGAGCGCAACGAGTGTCAGGAGCGGTGTCAGGTAACGGCGCGCAGTGCCGGCGAAGACATCGACCAGCAACACGAAACACACCGCGATCCCGAGCGAAATCTCGGCAATGGCCGGCCGGAGCGATTCAAGTGTCATGGCGGGGTCATCCATGCGTTACATCACCGGAATCTTGCTGACCGCCAGCTGCTGCAGCAGATGCTGCACGGATTGTTCCATCGCCTGCACTAAGGGCGCTGGCCAGAGACCCAGCAGCAGCACAGCGACCGCGAGCATCGCCAGAACGAGGAACTCACGGCCATTGAGGTCCTGCATCGCGGCGACATGATCGTTGGCAACAGGCCCGAAGATCACTCGCTTGACGAGCCAGAGCGTATACGCCGCACCCAGAATCAAAGTCGTCGCCGCGAGCAGCGCGAACCAAACGTTCGCCTTGTACGCGGCCAGAATCACGAGGAACTCCCCGACGAATCCGGAAGTGCCGGGCAATCCCGAGTTGGCGAGCGCGAACAGCACCATGAACGCGCCGAACTTCGGCATCACGTTGATGACGCCGCCGTAGGCACTGATCTCGCGGCTGTGCAGCCGGTCGTACATGACGCCGATGCACAGGAACAGCGCGCCGGAGATCAGGCCGTGCGAGATCATCTGGATCATCGCGCCATCGAGCCCGTTGACCGCGCCGCGCAGCGCACCGGTCGACCCCTGGATGTCAAACGCGAGGAACGCACCCAGCGTGACGAAACCCATGTGTGCGACCGACGAATAGGCGATGAGCTTCTTCATGTCGCTTTGCATCAGCGCGACGAAACCGATGTATACAACGGCGATCAGCGACAACATGATCACGAGCCAGTCGAGCTCGCGGCTGGCATCCGGCGTGATCGGCAAACTGAAGCGCAGCAACCCGTATCCGCCCATCTTCAACATGATCGCGGCCAGGATCACCGACCCGCCGGTAGGCGCCTCGACGTGCGCGTCAGGTAGCCAGGTATGCACGGGCCACATCGGCACCTTGACCGCAAAGGCGACCAGGAAAGCGATGAAGATGTAGCGTTGCTCGAGCAGCGAGAGCGGCAGCGACTGGAAGCCGGTGATCGAGTAGTCGCCCGATTTCAGGTACAGGTAGATCAGCGCCACCAGCATCAGCACCGAGCCCAGGAACGTGTACAGGAAGAACTTCAGCGTCGCGTACACGCGCCGCGGTCCGCCCCAGATGCCGATGATCAGGAACATCGGGATCAGCATCGCTTCCCAGAAGAAATAGAACAGCAGCGCATCCATCGCGCAGAACACGCCGATCATCAAACCTTCGAGGATCAGGAACGCGGCGTAGTACTGCGCCGGGCGCTTCTCGACGACGCTCCAGCCCGCGATGATCACCGGCACCGTCATGAACGCGGTCAACACGATCAGCGGCAACGAGATGCCATCGGCGCCTAGCGCGTACTCGGCATGCAGCTGGCTGATCCAGGGGATGCGCTCGACGAACTGGAACGCGGCCGTGGTCGTATCGAAATCGAGCCACAAAGGCACGCACAGCAGCAGCGTCGCCAGCGCGACCAGCAACGACATCCAGCGAGCGATCTGCGCCCGCTTGTCGCCAATGGCGAGCACGAGCACGCCACCGCCGATCGGCAACCAGGTCAACCACGAGAGGATGTCGAGTCCGTGCAGCATTAAATTTGCGCCTTCACAGCCGCACCAGCAGCACGCCCAGGATCACCACCAGCCCGACGATCATCCAGAACGCGTACGAGTACAGGAACCCGCTCTGGATCCGCCGCACGCGGCCGGCGATCCAGCCCACCGCCCCGGCCGAGCCGTCGACGATCGCACCGTCGATGACCGCCTGGTCGCCGCCGCGCCACAGCGCGAGGCCTAATCCCCGCGTCGCACGGGCGATAACGTTTTCGTTGAACCAGTCGAAGTAATACTTGTTCACCAGCAATTGGTACAGCCAATGGAAGCGGCGTTGCAGCGCATCGGCCTGGTCGGGACGTTTGAGCACGAAATGCCATGCGCTGTAGACACCCGCCACCGCAAGCCACAGCGGCAGGCTCACCACCGCATGTAGCGCAAAGGCGAAAGCACCGTGGAACTCGCGGCCCAGTTCGCCGACCACATCATTGGCCGCAAATACGCGGATGGAGTCGCCAAAATAGCCGCCGAACAGCACCGGCTGGATCGTAAAGAACCCGATCAGCAGTGATGGAATGGCCAGCGCGACGAGCGGGCCCTTCATGTCCCAGCCCACGTCGTGGAAATGTTCTTCGGCGTGATGGTCCATGCGCGAGGCGCCATGGAAGGTCATGAAGATCATGCGGAACGTGTAGAACGCCGTGACGAACACGCCGGCCGTCACGCAGAAATAGGCGTACGGGGCGGCCCAGCGGTGCGAGGCGTGCACAGCCTCGATCAGCGCGTCCTTGGAGTAGAACCCGGAAAAGAACGGCGTGCCGATCAGGGCCAGCGCGCCGATCAGGCTGGTCCAGTAGGTCACGGGCATGCGCGCCTTGAGGCCGCCCATCTTGCGCATGTCCTGCTCGTGGTGCATCGCGATGATCACGGCGCCGGCCGCGAGAAACAGC
>JBOHZW010000063.1:0-4592 GCA_050738715.1 Steroidobacteraceae bacterium
GTGCTGGCGGCGCTGGCGCGCTGCGGTCTGCTGGAAGCCGCGGGCGAGGGCATCTGGCGGCGGCCGGCGCCGAGCTCCAACGCGGCAATGGAACTCTCGCTGCTGGCGCAGGCGACGGTGCAGACGATCGAGCGCTACTACCTTGCGATCGCGCTGCTGATTCGCGCCGGGAGCGGTGCGATCACGCAGAAGTCGCTCGAGGAGCGCTGCCAGCTGATGGCGCAGCGCATTACGCTGCTGTACGGCTTCAATTCGCCCGAGTTCTTCGACCGCGCGCTGTTCGGCAGCTTCATCAACCTGCTGCGCAGCCGCGCCGTGCTGCGCACGAACGAGGCCGGCTGCCTGACCTTCGACCATGTGCTCGTCGAGGTGGCGGGCGATGCCGAGATCGTGCTGTCAGAGCAGATCCGGCATTCGATCCTGCAGGTCACGCATGCCTGATCACTCTAGTGCGGCCAGAGCCAGCCGAACGTGCCGCCGGTGAGCAGCCCGTACACCAGTCCGTCGAACATCGTGACCAGCGTCATGCGCCAGTTGCGGTGGTACCAGATCGCGGCCTGCGGCATCGCCATCGCGTAGCCCATGAACGCGGTGAAGCCGACCAGCCGGAAGACCGTCAGGTACTGCGCACCGGGCGGCAATTCGCGACCGGCGATGTACGCGCAGAACAGGCTCACGATGAGCAGGTACACGAACCACTGTCCCAACATCTTGCCCATCGCCATCGTCCCGCGTGCGACGGTCATCAGGATCATCGACCCGCCCTCGAGCTTGGCCCTGAATTCCGGGCTGTTGAACTGCTTCATCGAATCGGGCTTCGGCATCGCGTAGTCGCCCGGCTGCACATTCAGCGAGCGCATCGCATCGAGGATCGCGTCCTGCTGCGCCGGCGCGCGCAAGTCGTTCCAGTGATAGCCGAGGAACATGTGGATGATCGAGCTAGCCGCGAATATGAACACGGCCGAGAGCAGGATCGGCAGCCAGAGTTCGCCAATGGAAATCATGTGAGCCTCCCGTGGAAGTCGTTTTTGTCTGCAATGCCCCGTCAATCGTCGTGCCGCACCGCGCGGCGCAGTTGCTTGTTTCGCTGGCGGTGGAGTTTGCCAGCAATGCGCCGCTCCTTGGAAGCGCGAGTCGGCCGGGTGGGACGGCGCGCTTTCGGCACGTGCCGCGCGCGCTCGATCAGGTCCGCGAGCCGCTCCAGCGCCTCGCGCCGGTTGCCCTCCTGCGTGCGGTGGTTGCGCGCCACGATGAGGATTTCCGCATCACCCACCAGGCGGTGGCCGGCGATCGCGCGCAGGCGAGCCTTGCCCGCTTGGTCGAGCAGTGTCGTGGCGCCGAGATTGAAGCGCAGTTGTGCGGTGGTGGAAACCTTGTTGACGTTCTGCCCGCCGGGACCGGTGCCGCGCACAAAACTGAAACTGAGTTCGGACTCCGGGATTTCCGGCCGCGCGTTCACGGCGCGTTCGGCGTGCTGCCAGGCCCGAGGAGCCGTACTTCATGCTGGGAGACCGGTATCGTGATGCCCGCATCCCGAAACAATCGCCAGATGCGCCGATTGACCTCCGAGCGCACGTTGTTCAGGCCGTTTTGCGGATCGGCGATCCAGAAGCGCAGCTCGAGATCCATACCGTGGTCGCTGAACTGCATCAGGCGCGGAGCGGGGGCGGGGTCCTGCAAGACGCGCGGATTGCCCTCGACCGCGCGGTGCAACAGTTCGAGAGCCAATTCCGGATCATCGCGGTAGCTGATGCGCACCGGGAGTTTCAACCGCACTTTGCGGTCCGAGTAGCTCCAGTTGATGACTGCGCCGGTGATGAGGTTCTGGTTGGGCACCAGCGTCTCGACGCCATCGCGGTCGCGCACGACGACGCACCGTCCGCGCAGTTCCTGCACCCAACCGAAGTTCTCGGTGCTGGTGCCGGTGAGACCGGTGAAGCTGATGACATCGCCGGGCTTGATCGACTTGTCGAGCAGCAGCACGAAGCCGCTGACGAAGTTGCTGGTGATCGCCTGCAGGCCGAAGCCCAGCCCTATTCCGACGGCGCCTGATATGAGCGTGAGTGCCGTTAAATCGACCCCGGCCGCGTTGACGCCAACTAGTGCCCCCAGGCCTACCAAAAAGAAATGGCTGAACTTTGTGATGCCGATGCGCGTGGACATCGCGACGCTGCGCAGTTTCATGACGCGCTGTTCGATGGCGCGCGCGATCAGGCTCCCGGCGAGCACGAAACCGGTGATCACGACGAGGCTTTTCAGGAGCGACCACAGCGAAAACTGCGCCTTGCCCGGCAACAGGTCGATCGCATCGAGCGTTTCCTCGATGCTGCTCAACCAGCCAACGTGCTGGAACGTAATCGCCAGCCACACGATGCCGGTGACCTGCGGTTCCCAGCTGTGCAGCAAGGAGTGCGGACCGAGCAGCTGGCTGAACGCGAACACACCAGCGCGCACCAGTCCCAGGATGCACGCGAGCCGCAACGCCAGGTCGACGGTGCCCGTGTCGAGCGATTCGCCGGCGAGGCCGGCGTGGACGGCGAGCAACAGGAGCGCCGCGCACAGCGAGGGCACGACGCGGACCAGTGCTTCGAGCAGCAACGCCTGCCACAGCCGACGCGGCGGTGGGCGGCGCTGCCAGGCCCGGCGTACGACGAGGCCGATGAGGAATGAGGCCACGACCACCGCGATGATCGCGAGCCACTGAGTCAAGGGAAATGGTCCGGTCAGGTGTTCGGGTTGCTGCGGCAAGGCTTGGAGTTCTTTCAGGCGTTGAGATCGGGAATGAGCTGGCTTTCGAGCATCAGGATCTGGTCCTTGAGCGCCAGTTTGCGCTTCTTTAGCCGCTTTAGCTGCAATTCATCGATATGGATGTCGAGCGAAAGCCGCGCGATGACTTCATCGAGGTCACGGTGTTCAATGCGCAGCGCCCGCAACTTCTGCACGTTGCGGAACAGTTCGCGATCGACGTTGTCGCCGGATTCACTCATTGGGCAGCAGGCGCGAGCGTGCCGCGGACGGGTTCCACTTTGAGCCGCTCAGCTATGGGCACGACGCCCTCGGGTAGCTTAGCGAAGCGCCCCAGCGGGCGCCACGGTATGCCGGGAACATGGAAATCCGAGCCGCATGAGCCCGCCAGCCCAAAGCGCCGCGCGAGCTTGCCTAAGCGCTCGGCATCACCGGCTCCCATGCCCGGCAGGCTGACCTCGATTCCTGCGCCGCCCGCGTCGCGAAATTCCGCGCACAGTTCGCGCAATCCGCCGGCCGACAGTTTGTAGCGGTGCGGATGCGCCAGCACTGCGGCGCCCCCGGCCGCGCCGATCGCCGCCACGGTCGCCGCGACCGTGGGCCAGGCCGCTGCGACAGCGGCGGGCTGTCCCTTGCCGAGCCAGCGCTTGAACGCGTCATTCTCGTCCGTTGCGAAACCACGCTGCACGAGTTCGCGCGCCATGTGCAGGCGCGTCGGCGAGCCTGGGTGTGCCAGCACCGCTGCGGAAATTTCCGCGCCCGGCAGGCCGTTGGCGCTGAGTTTCAGGCCCATGCTCTCGATGCGCTCGCGCCGCCGTCGCCGCACATCCGCGAGGTGCGAGAGCAGTGCGGTGGAGGCCGGATCGAGGCGCAGTCCTACTATATGAACCTCTCTGCCCCTCCAAAGGCTTGTCAGCTCGCTGCCGTAAATGAACGTGATTTGCGCGGCCTCGCAGGCTGCGCGCGCTTCTTCGCATCCGGCCATTGTGTCGTGGTCGGTCAGCGCCAACAGTTGCACCGAGCGCGTCGCGGCGAGCGCGACCAGTTCGGCGGGGGCGAGCACGCCATCGGACCAGCTGCTGTGCAGGTGCAGGTCGATGCGCTCAAAAGCTTGCGAGGCAGTGTCCACGGACGCCATCATAGCGAAGCTGATGGAAATTCCTGCCTCGCACCGCGTTCCGTGGCCCGATATCGATGATGTGCTGCTCGACCTGGATGGCACGCTGCTCGACCTCGATTTCGACAATCACTTCTGGCAGGTGCGCGTGCCGCAGGCCTGGGGTTCCACGCGTGGGCTCGATGTAACTGCAGCGCGCGCGCTGCTGAAACCGCGCTTCGATGCCTGCGCGGGCACGCTCCCCTGGTACAGCACCGACTACTGGAGTCGCGAACTCGAGCTCGACATCGCCGCGCTCAAGCGCGCGGATGCGCATCGCATCAGTTGGTTACCCGGCGCACGCGAATTCTTGGGAGTGGCGCGCGCGCGTGGCAAGCGCTTGCTGCTGCTCACCAACGCGCACCCGGAAGCACTGGCGATCAAGCATGAGCGCACAGGCGTGCTGGGGCTGGTCGATGCCGCGTACAGTTCACACCAATTCGGCGCGCCGAAGGAAGATGCGCGTTTCTGGCGCTCGCTCGCGGCCATCGAACCGATCGACGTGGGGCGGAGCCTGTTCGCCGACGACAGTCCTGCGGTGTTGCGCGCGGCGCGCGCGGCTGGCATCGGGCACATTCGCGCGATACGCCGTCCCGACTCGGCGCGCTTAGGTCATGCGCACGATGGATTCATCGCGATCGACGCGCTGGCCGACCTGCTCTAGCGTCGGCGCGGCGGACCACCGCGACGC
>JBOHZW010000064.1:0-1817 GCA_050738715.1 Steroidobacteraceae bacterium
GCCGCGCTCGGCGCTGTATTGCCCGGCTCGCTGCCAGATGCTGACGAAGACATCCTGCAGCGCCTCTTCAGCCAGCGCGCGCCGGCGCAGCATGCGCGTCAGCAATCCAAACAACAGTGGTGAGGCCAGAGCGTACAACTGCTCGAGCGATCGTGGGTCGCGCCTGGCACAGCGTTGCAGCAGCGAGCGCGCGGCGGCTTCGCGGGCATCATCGTCCATGCGGCCATTGTAGCCAGTCTGCTACGCTGGTACTTCAACCCCGCGCAGGCCGGAGGGACCGAAATGGATTTCTACGGATTCGAGGTTCGCGACATCGACGGCAAGGCGGTTCGCATGGATCACTACAAGGGCGAGGTGCTGCTGGTCGTCAACGTCGCCAGCGAGTGCGGCTACACGCCGCAGTACCGGGGGCTCGAAGCGCTATACCGCCAGTACCGTGCGCAAGGCTTCGAAGTACTCGGTTTTCCGTGCGACCAGTTCGGCCACCAGGAGCCGGGCAACGAGGCGCAGATCCGCGAGTTCTGCAGCGTCAATTACGGGGTCAGTTTTCCGATGTTCGCGAAGCTCGAGGTGAACGGCGCCGGTGCGCATCCGCTGTACCGGTTCCTGAAGGCCGCGAAGCCGGGCGTGCTGAGCACCGAGGCGATCAAATGGAATTTCACCAAGTTCCTCGTCGCGCGCGATGGCAGCGTGCTGCATCGCTACGCGCCGGCCGATGAGCCGGAAAACTTGAGCGGTGCGATCGAGAAAGCGCTGGCGGCGCCGCGCGCCTCAGGCTGAGGCCTTCGCCAGCATCATCCAGGTCGCAACAACGGTATCCGGGTTCAGCGACATGCTGTCGATGCCCTGATCGACCAGCCAGCGCGCCAGGTCCGGATGATCGGACGGACCCTGCCCGCAGATGCCGATGTATTTGCCCTGGCGCCGGCAGGCCGCGATGGCCATCGCGATCAGCGCCTTCACCGCGCCATCGCGCTCATCGAACCCTTGAGCTACGAGCGCCGAGTCGCGATCGAGCCCGAGCGCCAGCTGCGTCATGTCATTCGAACCGATCGACATGCCATCGAAATACTGGAGGAACTCATCGGCCAGCAGCGCGTTCGCCGGCAGCTCGCACATCATGATGAGCTTGAGGGAGTCGACACCGCGCTTCAGGCCATTCGCGGCCAGCAGCTCCGTAACCGCGCGCGCTTCCGTCAGGGTGCGCACGAAAGGCACCATCACCTGCACGTTCGTCAAGCCCATCTCGCCACGCACGCGCCGCAGGGCGCGGCATTCAAGCTCGAAGCAGGGCCGGAACGCGGCGTCGATGTAGCGGGCGGCGCCGCGGAATCCCAGCATCGGGTTTTCCTCGTGCGGCTCGTACTGCTTGCCGCCGAGCAGATTGGCATACTCGTTCGACTTGAAATCGGACAAGCGCACGATCACCGGTTCGGGAGCGAAAGCGCAGGCAATTTGCGCGATGCCTTCGCTGAGGCGATCGACGTAAAACTGCAGCGCATCGTCGTAGCCGCCGAGCTGCGCGCGCACCTGTCGCTGCAGGTCGGGTTCGAGCTGCGCGAGCTCGAGCAGCGCGCGCGGATGCACGCCGATCATCCGGTTGATGATGAATTCGAGCCGCGCGAGGCCTACGCCGTGATGCGGAAGGGCTGCAAAGCTGAACGCGCGATCGGGGTTGCCGACGTTCATCATGATGCGCACCGGTGAGGCCGGCATCGCATCGAGCTCGATCCGCTGGTGATCGAACGGCAATAGTCCCTCGTACACGAAGCCCGTCTCGCCTTCGGCGCAAGATACTGTGACTGCCTGTCCATCAC
>JBOHZW010000065.1:0-1701 GCA_050738715.1 Steroidobacteraceae bacterium
CTACCTGGCCCGGCATCCGTTGCAGGCGAAACCCGCGGCGCAGCGCAACGGCCGAGATCAATACAAACGCCGCGAGGCCGAGCGTCATCGGCGCGGCGGGCGCGTGGGCCAATGCGTAGACGCCAAACGGCGTGCCCAGCAGGCAGCCGCAGAACAGCCAGAACAATTCGCGCCAGTGGATAAGCCGCCAGACGCCGGGCAGCAAGGGTAGTCCTGCCAGCACTTCGAGCATGAAAACGGAGGGCACCACCGTGGCTGGCGGCAACACCAGCGACAGCGCGGTGATGCCCAGCAGCGAGAAGCCGAATCCGGCGTAGCCGCGCACGACTGCTGCCGCAAAGATGCACAGCGCTGCGTAAATCATCGTGGGATCCAGCGTGACCATCGTCCTGCTACACTGCGCGCGCGCTTTTTTCCGCGGCGGCGCAATGTAAGAAAGCGGTCCGGAGCTGTCAATTGACCCGTAGCAGAAAGCCACCTCGCGCGGCGCGCCACCCGGCGCGGCGCGGATCGTCCCGCCATCAGGTGCGTAAGCCCGGCAAGGGCGAGCCCACTGCCGCCGAGGGCATCGTTTCACCGAACCGCGCCGGCTTCGGCTTCGCTCGCGTCGAGGGCATCGAGGGCGGCGTGTTCCTCCCACCGCGCGAGATGTCAGGGCTCGTGCAGGGCGATCGCGTCAGCCTTTCGCTGCACAAGGATGCGCAAAACCGCTGGGTCGGCACGGTGAAGAGCGTGCTCGAACGGGGCCTGAGCGCTTTCCTCGGCGTCCTTGAACGCAACGGCCAAGAGCTCCGCGTGCGCGCGGCAGACCGGCGGCTGGCGATCGTGTGCAATATTCCGAATTCCGGAACGATGGGTGCGCGGGCCGGCGACTGGGTCATCGCCGACATCAAGCGCTATCCGGGCGAGGGCGTCGCGGGCGAAGCCTGGGTGCGCAAGCGCCTCGATCCGGAACGGCCGGTCGAAATGGCGACCGAGGCGGCCATTGCGCGCTTCGACCTGTGTGACGATTTCAGCGCTGAGCTGCTGCATGAAGCGAGGCGCTTTGGAAACCAGGTCGACGCCGCTGAATCGGCCACGCGCGTCGACCTGCGCACCACGCCGCTGGTCACGATCGACGGCGCCGATGCGCGCGATTTCGACGATGCGGTTTACGCCGAGCGCGACGGCGAAGATTTCCGGCTGCTCGTTGCGATCGCCGACGTCAGCCACTACGTGCGCCCCGGCACATTGCTCGACACGGAAGCGAAGGCGCGCGGCACGTCGGTCTATTTCCCGACGCGCGTGCTGCCGATGCTGCCGACTGCGCTGTCGAACCACCTGTGTTCGCTCGAGCCGCAAGTCGACCGACTGTGCATGGTGGCCGACATGCGCGTGACGAAACTCGGCGCGCTCAAGAGCACGAGTGTGTACCCGGCCGTGATGCGCTCGGCCGCGCGCCTGACCTACGATGCGGCTTTCGCGCTGCTGTTCACGCGCGAGCCGGCGGCGCGCGCCGCGCTCGGGCCACTGGTGAACAATCTCGAACCGCTTGTCGACGTGTACCGCGCACTGCTCAAGGCGCGCTCGCGCCGCGGCGCACTCGATTTCGACGCACCTGAAGCGCAGTTCGTGTTCAGCAAGGAACAGCAGGTGCGCGCGATCGAGTTCAAGTCGCGCAACGAAGCGCATAAGCTGATCGAGGAGTGCATGGTGCTGGCC
>JBOHZW010000066.1:0-3962 GCA_050738715.1 Steroidobacteraceae bacterium
AGGCAAGATTGGATCGAAGTTGCGACCGCACTTCGTTAACTGTCGAGGGCCCGTGTTCCCACAGCGCCTCCATCAGTTCCGCTTCTCGTTCTGCGAGGACGATTCGCATGCCTGGCCACCGTAGCTACTATCAGAGTAGTAGTAAACGCCCGCGCTGCGTAAATGTCAACTATTCGAGTAGTAGCAAGGATCAAAAAAACGGCAGGCTAAACCGCAGGCGTAAGTGCAGTAGCGAGGAACGGCAAACTGACATCCATTCGGTAGTCGACGCTCGAGTGGTTGTCGGGAAACTCCTCGTAGCGATGCGGCACGCCGAGGCGCTGCAATTCGTGCCGCAGTCGCCGCGCACCATAGACGAGGTTGAACTGGTCGACATTGCCGCAGTCGACGTACAGCGCGCGCAGCGCCTTGAGGCCCGCGCCGCGCGTGCGCACGATATTGACCGGGTCCCACTTCGCGAAGTTGTCCCAGCGTTCGCTGATCAACTCGGCGGTTTCCATCTCGATCGGTAATCGCAGACCCAGCCACGCTTCGGGGTCGGGATCGTAGCTCGCGCACATCGCGAGCATTTCGAGTGTCTCGACGTCCTCGTCCTTCACCTTCAGGCGTTTCTCGAATTCCTCGAGCCAGGGCTTGATACCGCCGGCACGCGCGAATTCGCGCAACGAGCGCACCAGGCCCGGCATGTAGCAGGTCTCGAATGCCATGTCGCCGGAATGACAGGCCGCGCCCGCCCAGAAATCCGGATACAGCATCGCGTGCACGATCGCGCCATAGCCGCCCGAACTCTTGCCGAACACGCCGCGGCGGCCAGTACCGCCGCAGCCGAATTCCTGTTCGAGCTGCGGCACCATTTCATGGATCAGGAAATCCGCCCACGGTCCGGTGGACGCGCTGTTGATGTACTGATTGCCGCCCAGTCGTGTGAAGCAGTCGGGGAATGCGACGACGACCGGCGGCATCGCGCCGCTCGCGATCAGCCGATCAAGCCGCTCCGGCACGTTCTCGCCGAAGTTCTTCCAATTGGTGTGCGCCGGACCGCCGGCGGTGTAGCCGACGAGATCGACCAACAACGGTAGATCGTCGCCATCGTGTCCGACCGGCACGTACACATCGACGATGCGCGAGCTCGGATCGCCGAGCAGGTTCGACTTGAGCCGCTCGCTGTCGGCCACCATGCGATGGACGACACCCGCGCGGCTGCTGGGTTCGCGGCGCATCGGCGAACCTCAGCGCTGCCTTAGGTCTAGATCCAGTAGACGAAGATGAACAGGCCGAGCCAGACCACGTCGACGAAGTGCCAGTACCACGCGACGGCCTCGAAGCCGAAATGCCGCGTCGGCGTGAAATGGCCGCGCAACGTGCGCAGCCAGATGATCGTCAGCATGATCGCGCCGATCGTCACGTGCAGGCCGTGGAAGCCGGTCAGCATGAAGAAGGTCGAGCCGTAGATGCCGGTGGAAAGCTGCAGGCCCTTGTGCATGTAGGCCTCGCCGTATTCGCGCGCCTGGAGCGAGACGAACAGGAAGCCCAGCAGGAAAGTGAGCGCGAGGAAAATCTTGAGGATGCCCCGATTGCCCGCCTTCAGCGCGTGGTGCGCAATCGTGATCGTGACGCCCGAGGTGAGCAATATCGCGGTGTTCAGCGCCGGTACGCCGAACGCCGGAATCACCTCGAACGTGCCGTCGGCGCGCGGCCCCAGGTGCGCCGGCCCGTTGGTCGGCCAGCCGGCATCGAAGTTCTGCCACAGGAAAATGCGGTTGAAGACTTTCACGCCCTCGCCGCCAATCCATGGCACCGACAGCGTGCGTGAGTAGAACAGCGCGCCGAAGAAGGCCGCGAAGAACATGACTTCGGAGAAGATGAACCAGATCATGCCCATGCGGAATGATCGATCGACGTGCAGGTTGTAGACCCCCGCCTGGTTCTCGTTGATCACGGTGCGGAACCAGCCGATGAACATCACCGCCAGCAGCCCGAGGCCAAGCGCGAAGAACTCGGGGCCGAACCATTCGTTCAGCCACGCAGCGACTCCGAACATCATCGTGAACAGCGCCACCGAGCCGATGATCGGCCACGGCGTGCCGTGCGGCAGGTAGTACTTGCTGGAATCGGCCGGGGCATGTGACTGCGACATGATGGTTTCCTGGAGTTACCGGTCTCTAGCGGGCGGCGACACGCAGCGCGGTGTCGTAGAAAGTGTAGCTGAGCGTGACGCGATCGACGTACGCGGGCAACGCGCGGTCGATGAAGAAACGCACCGGCAGCACGCGCTCTTCGCCGGCCTTGAACGACTGCGGCGAGAAACAGAAGCACTGCGTCTTGTGGAACCAGCTCGCCGCTTCGCCCGGCGCGATGTTTGGCACGGCCTGCGCGACGGTGTCGTGGCCGGTCAGGTTGTGCGCGATGAAATCCGCCTCGTACAACTGGCCAGGATGCACCTGCAGCGTCGCTTGCACCGGACGGAACTCCCAGTTGCCGACGGTGGGCAAATTGGCCATGAATTCCACCGTGACCGTGCGCGATGCAGCGACTTCCGCCGCGCCCGGCGGCGCGACGGCTTCGGTCAACAGTTTCTGGTCGCCAAAACCGGTAACCTGGCAGAGCACGCGATACAAAGGTACCAGCGCGAAGGCGAACGCGAAACTGCCGGCGACGAACAGCCACAGCTTGCCCGTCAACATGCGATTGCGCTTGCGCAGCCCGTGCGCGGGCTCGTTTGGCGCGGGCGTCATCAACTGTGGCTCCGGTGCACGGTCAGCGCGATGAAGCCGACGTAGATCGCGATCGCGACCAGCGACAGCACGATGGTTGTGCGCCGCGCGCGCCGGCGTTGCTCGTCGGTGGCGGTCATGGCCTCAATGCTCGGCACCGTGCGCGATCTGCGCCGGAGTCGGCGCAGTTTCCCAGGTGTGGTACGGCGTCGGCGAGGGCAATTCCCACTCCAGGCCGTGCGCGCCTTCCCAGACCTGCGCGGTGGCTTTCTTGCCGCCGCGGATGCACTGGATGACGATGTACGGGAACAGCAACTGCGAGAGCCCGAAGCCGAAGCCGCCGAGCGAGGAGACCATGTTCCAGTCGGCAAACTGCGTGGCGTAGTCCGGGATGCGCCGCGGCATGCCGGCCAGGCCGAGGAAATGCTGCGGGAAGAACAGCACGTTGACGAAGATCGTCGACAGCCAGAAATGCCACTTGGCGAGCGTCATGTTGTACATGTGCCCGGTCCACTTCGGCAGCCAGTAGTACACGCCCGCCATGATCGTGAAGATCGATCCCGGCACCAGCACGTAGTGGAAGTGGGCCACGACGAAGTACGTATCCTGGTACTGGAAATCGGCCGGCGCGATCGCCAGCATCAGTCCGGAGAACCCGCCGATCGTGAACAGGAACAGGAACGCCAGCGCGAACAGCATCGGCGGCTCGAAGCTGATCGAGCCCTTCCACATCGTTGCGCTCCAGTTGAACACTTTCACGCCGGTTGGAATCGCGATCAGCATCGTCGAGAGCATGAAGAACAGCTCGCCCGCGAGCGGCATGCCCACGGTGAACATGTGGTGCGCCCACACGATGAACGACAGGAACGCGATCGAGGCCACCGCGTACACCATGGCCTCGTAGCCGAACAGCGGCTTGCGCGAGAAGGTCGGGATGATCTCGGAGACGATGCCGAAGGCCGGCAGGATGAGGATGTAGACCTCCGGGTGTCCGAAGAACCAGAAGATGTTCTCGTAGAGGAACGGCGTGCCCCCGCCCGAGGGCAGGAAGAACGAGGTGCTCGCGGAGCGGTCGAGGGCGACCATGAAGAGTCCGCTGATCAGCACCGGCGCGCCCATCACCATGAGTGTCGAGGTCGCGAGCACGCTCCAGACGAAGATCGGCAGCCGGCCCCAGGTCAGTCCCGGCGCGCGCATGTTGACAATCGTGGCGATCATGTTGATACCCACGAGGACGAGCGAGATCGC
>JBOHZW010000067.1:0-3631 GCA_050738715.1 Steroidobacteraceae bacterium
TGCTGGTGCCCCGCGGTGGCAAGAGTCTCGTGGCGCGCGTGCGCTCGGAGGCACGGGTGCCGGTCATCGGGCACCTCGAGGGCAATTGCCACGTCTACGTCGACTGCGATGCCGATACGGCCATGGCCATCGACATCGTCGTGAACTCGAAGCTGCGTCGCACTGGCGTGTGCGGAGCGGCCGAGACCCTGCTGATCGATCGCGCGGCCCCGACCTCGCTGGCGCGGGCGATGGTTTGCGCACTGCTCGATGCGGGCTGTGAAGTGCGCGCGGATGAGGACCTGCGCGCGTTGGTGGCCGATGCGCGCGTGCGCGCAGCGAGCGAGTCGGACTGGCACACCGAATATCTCGACGCGATCATCGCCGCGCACCTCGTGGACGGCGTCGACGGCGCGATCGAGCACATAAAGCACTACGGATCGGCACACACCGAGTCAATCGTGACCGCGAACACCGCCACGGCCGAGCGCTTCCTCGCGCGCGTCGATAGTGCAATCGTGCTGCACAATGCATCGACGCAATTTGCCGACGGCGGAGAATTCGGCATGGGCGCCGAGATCGGCATCTCGACCGACCGCTTCCACGCGCGCGGGCCGGTCGGCGTCGAGCAGCTGACCAGCTACAAATATGTGGTGCGCGGGGCGGGGCAGGTCAGGCCGGGTTGAGCGGGGCGCGTAGCGGCGGCTCGTGTTCGTGTTGGTGGCCGGCGGGCGCCGGAACGGTGGCGCAACGTTCGCAGTTGACCCAGCCGCTGTTGCCGTTCTCGTAGTGCTCTTTCTTCCAGATCGGCAGCCGGTGCTTCACTTCATCGATGATGTAGCGGCAACCACGGAACGCCTCGTCGCGATGCGCGGCGGCGGCCCCGACCCACACGGCAATTTCGCCAAGTTGCAACTCCCCGACCCGGTGCACGCAGCGGGCGCCGCTCAAGCCGAATCGTTCGCGCGCCTCCGCGATGATGCGCTCGCCTTCGCGCAGCGCCAGCGGAGCGAAGGCCTCGTATTCGAGGCGGGTCACGCGCTGGCCTTCGTTGTGATTGCGCACCCAGCCCTCGAACGAAGCAAAGCCGCCGCTCCCAGGGTCGGCGAGCTCGGCACGGAGCACCGCCGGGTCGAACGGAGCGCCGCTGATCCGGAAGGCGTTCACCCGCCAGCCACCGGTGGCAAGAACGCGACGGCGTCACCGTCGTGCAGCGGTTGCGACCATTCTGCGAAGTCTTCGTTCACCGCGACGCGCAGTTGTTCCGGCTCGAGCCGCAGGCCGTGGCGGGCACGCAGTTCACGGTACAGTTCGCGCGCGTCGCGTGCCTGGCTGTGCACCGTTTCAGTGTTGCGTCCGGCTTGTTCGCGCAGCAGCGCAAAATACTGGACCTGCAGCGTGCGCGTGGCGGCCCGATCTGCAGCACGTTCGGGCGCTGACGCCGGCGGCGCAGCGTCAAGCGTGATTTGCGCGTCGCGATACTCTTCGCCAGTGTTGATGTTGTCGAGCGCGCGCGCATTGCGCAGCCTCAGCAGCGCCGCGTCGGCGCTTGCGAGAAAATCGCGCGGGCACAGCTTGCCCTGTGCAATGCGCGCGTCGATCAGTGCCGCACTCGCGGGCTCATAGATCGCGCACAACGGTTCGGGCTTGCCGTCATGGCTGCTGCGAAAGGCGCTCGCGACGCGACGCGGATCGCGTTCGGCGATCAGTTGCTGGAGCGTCGACGCATCGAGAAATGGCAGGTCGCAGGCGAGCACCAACCAGGCAACATCCGGATGCGCATGCAAGGCCGCATGAATGCCACCGATCGGCCCGAGCTCGGGCAGTGCGTCCGCGATGCAATCGTAACGGGCGCGCTGCGGATCGGAGAGCTGGTCGGCCCGCGCCGAGACAAAGGTGCGCGTGACCAGCGGCTCCAGCAAAGCCATCGCGCGCGCCAATTGGGTCTGGCCGGAGTATTCGAGCGCGGCCTTGTCGCGCTGCATGCGGCGGCTCCGTCCGCCCGTCAGCAGCAATGCATGGAGTGGCGCGCTCATCGCTGCACCGGCGAACGCCGCGGCCTGCGCGCGCCGGCAGCGCGACCGACATCGCGTCGGCCACCTGACTTGTGCACGAGCTTGACCTCGATGATGCGGATCTCGTGCGACAGCACCTTGCACATGTCATAGATCGTCAATGCCGCTACGCTGGCGCCGGTCAACGCCTCCATTTCCACGCCGGTCTTGTGATGCGTTTCGACCCGACAGCGGATGCGCAGTTCATTGCGGCCGCCGGAAGCGATGTCGACGCTGCAATGCTCGATCGGCAGCGGATGACAGAACGGGATGAACTCGGCAGTGCGCTTGGCCGCCATGACACCGGCGATGATCGCGGTATCGAACACCGGCCCCTTGGCCGTGCGATGGCCCGTCTTGCGCAGTGCGCGCGCCACCGCCGACGGCAAGTGCATGCGCGCCTCCGCTTCAGCGATGCGATGCGTGACGGCTTTGGCGCCGACGCCCACCATCGTGGGACGGCGCGCCGCATCGAGATGCGAGAGTCCGGCGTTGTTTCGGCGCTGCGGCATCGTGGGACCCGGTAGCAGCTCAGCCGCCGACCTGGTTCATTTCGACACGCGGCTCGGCCGACTTTGCGGTGCGATCGCGCAGTTCGCTGTAGCGGTCGGCCCGCGCGCTCCAGCGGGCGCGGATTGCGTCCAGCAGCTCCTCATCGCTCGCACCGGCGCGCAGTGGTGCGCGCAGGTCGAGGCCGTGCGTCGCGAACAGGCAGGTATACAGCACGCCGTCGGACGACAGGCGCGCGCGCGAACAGTCGCCGCAGAACGGCTGCGAGATCGAAGAGATCAAGCCGATCTCGCCGGCGCCATCGCGATAGGCATGGCGCTTGGCCACTTCACCGACATGGTTGGGTTCGAGCGGCTCGAGCGGCCAGCGCGCGTCGATCAATGCATGCAGCTCGCGCGATGGCACGACTTGCGCGCGCTGCCATTCGTTGCGATTGCCGACATCCATGTATTCGATCAGCCGCACCGTGATGCCGGTGCCGCGGAAATGCTCGAGCAGCGGCAGCACCGTGTGTTCGTTGACGCCGCGCTGCACGCCCGCGTTCACCTTGATCGGATCCAGACCGGCGCGCTGCGCGGCGGCGATGCCGGCCAGCACTTCCTCGGGACTGCCCAGTTCCCCGGCCATGCGTGCAAACACTTCGCGGTCGAGGCTGTCGAGGCTGACCGTGACGCGCTGCAATCCTGCGGCGCGCAGCTCTGATGCGTGCTGCGGCAACAGCACGCCATTCGTGGTCAGTGCGATGTCATCGAGCCCGGGGAGCGAGGTCAGATCGCCGATCAGGTCCGCCAGCCCTGCGCGCAACAGCGGTTCGCCGCCGGTGATGCGCAGCTTGCGCGCGCCCAGCTGGATGAACAATCGCGCCAGCCGCACGATCTCGTCGAAGCTCAGCCGCTCGTTCGATTTCAGGAAGCGGTAATGCTCGTGATAGCGCTCGCGCGGCATGCAATAAGGACAGCGGAAATTGCAACGGTCAGTCACCGAGATGCGCAGGTCGCGCAGCGGCCGACCTAAGCTGTCGCGCGGGCGCGGCGGCTGGAACGGAGCGAGGGTGGCGGAATTGTTGCGATCCATGCGGAAAGGCTACC
>JBOHZW010000068.1:0-7143 GCA_050738715.1 Steroidobacteraceae bacterium
CTGCGCACGCGTCGCACGCTGGCGCAAGACCTGCGCTACATCGGCGGCGATTCGCAGCTGCTGTTCGGTTGGTTGCGCCCGGTCGTCGGCGTGTATGTGTTGCGATTGCGCGAGAGCGATGCGCAACTCGATACCTGGGACGACCAGTACTACGGCGCGGGCCAGAGCTTGCTCAACAGCGACTACCGGGCGACCAACGCTGCGGCCTACGGTTCTCTGGAAATGCGCGCCGGCCCGCACGGCACGCTGACGCTGGGAGTCCGCTACGAGCAGCGCATCGCCGATTACGCCGACAGCTCCGACCAGCCATTTCCGCGCACCCGCGATCGGCTGCCCGGCGGCAACCTGTCGTGGCTCTGGGACGCTGGCCCGCAACGCCAGTATTACGCGACGCTGGCGCGCGGCTACAAGGCCGGCGGCTTCAATATCGGCGCCGAGATCGATCCGGCCGCGCGGCGATTCCGCGCCGAGGCGCTCTGGAACCTGGAAGTCGGGCTGCGCGCCCACAGCCGCGATGACGCAGTGTCGATGCAGGCCGACGTGTACGCGATGCGGCGCGTGTCGATGCAGGTGTACAGTTCGCGACAGCTCCTGCCCGACAATCCGCTCACGTACGTCTTTTTTACCGGTAACGCGGCGCACGGCGATAACCTGGGGCTGGAAGCCGAGCTGCAGTGGCGCCCGGCGCCGCGCTGGACGCTTTCCGGTTCGCTGTCACTGCAGGATACGCGCTACCTGGGTTACATCGCCGACGGCCTCGACCTGCGTGGGCGCGAGCAGGCCTTTGCGCCCGCGTGGCAGTACTCGCTGGCCGCCGGATACCAGCATCCCTCGGGCGTTTTTGCGCGATTCGATCTGCAGGCGCAAGCGGGGTTCTACTTCAGCGCCAGCCACGACCAGCGCGCGGCGCGGCGCCAGCTGTTCAACCTGCGCGCCGGTTGGCGAGGCCAACACTGGACGGCGAGCCTGTGGGCGCGCAACCTGTTCAACGAACACTATTCAGTCGATGGATTTTATTTTGGCGACGAGCCTCCCGATTTTCCAACCAAGCTGTACCTGCAGAATGGCGATCCGCGCCAGGTCGGCGCAACGCTGAGTTACGATCTTGCCGCTCGCTAACGCGTTCGAGGCAGTCGCCGTCGTTGCGGGCCTCGCCTATGTGTTGCTGATCCTCGTGCGCAATCGCTGGGGATGGGTGTGCGGCGCTATCAGCTCGATGATCTACGTCGTCATCGCGGCGCGCGCGCGGCTGCCGATGCAGTCGGTGCTGCAGGCCTACTACGTCGTCATGGCGGTGTACGGCTGGATCAGCTGGACGCGCAACGCCGCGGAACAGGAAGGGCGCATCTTCCGATGGCCGCTGCGCCGCCACCTGCTGGCCATCGCGCTCATCGTGGGGGTCAGCTTGTTGAGCGCGCGGCTGCTCGCAACTGAAACGCGCGCCGCGTGGCCATTGCTCGATTCGTTGACGACGTGGACGAGCTTCCTCGCGACGTGGCTGGTGGCGCGTTCGGTGCTGGAGAACTGGTGCTACTGGATCGCAGCCGACATGATCATGGTGTTCCTGTTCATCAGGCAAGGCTACGCGCCCACCGCCGGATTGTTCGCCAGCTACATCATCGTGGCGATGTTCGGGTTCCGCGCCTGGCTTGCGCGCTACCGCAAGCAGCAACTGTGAACGAAACCGACCGGTCGCAACCGGCGCATGCAGCACTGGTTCGCGTACCAGGCCTTGAATCCGGCGCAGCGCCGCTGCGCACCGAGCGGCTCGAAGGCGGCATCGTCAATGAGAGTTGGCGCATCGACACGCCACTCGGTCGCTTCGTGCTGCGAATTGACAGACCGGCTTCGCAGCGGCCCGGAGTCGATCGCCCCCGCGAACGAAGCTTGCACGAGGTTGCTGCGCGCGCCGGCATTGCGCCGCGAGTCCTGGTCTGGGATGACGCGGCCGGTGTGCAGGTGCGCGAGTTCGTCGACGGCCGCGTGTGGAGCGAGCACGACATGACGGACCCGGCGCAGTTGCGCCGGCTCGGCGAGCGGCTCGCGCAATTGCACGCGCTGGACGCGCCTGCCGGGGTGGCGCCCTTTGATCCGGGTGCCTGCGCGTTGCAATACCTGCACGCGATCGAAGCGACCGGCGCATCGTTGGCGCTTGCTTCGGCCGTGGTTGCCGTCGTCCGTGACGCCGCCGGGATCGTTGCCGCTCGGGGTGCGCGACCCGCCATCGTCCACGGCGATCTGGCGTACGCGAACCTGATCGACGGCGCGCCCGGCGGCGGCATGCTCTGGCTGCTCGACTGGGAATACGCGCAAGTGACCGATCCGATCTACGATGTGGCCTGCGTACTCGCGTATTGCGAGCGAGCGCGGTCGCACGGCGCGCTATTGCAGCGGGTTGCCGGCCTCGCCGGCGATGGTGGCGATCGCGCGCTCGGCGAGGCCGTCCGCGTCTATGAAGGCCTGAGCTGGCTCTGGCATCGCGCGCGCGGCACTGGCGTCCGCGCCGCATGATCGGCACACTATTGCGCCACAATCAGCCCCAGGGTGGAGTTCATGCCGTTGTTGCGCGTCGTCAATCGTGATGGTGTCGAGCTTGAGGTGCAGGCGCCGGAGGTCGGCGTGCTGATGGAACCGCTGCGCGACATGGACGATGGCGTCACGGCGATCTGCGGCGGCATGTGCTCCTGCGCGACCTGCCATGTCTACGTCGACGATGAGTGGGTGCCTAAACTCGCCAAACCCATGTCCGATGAAACGGACATGATCCGGGATCTCGTTTCGTATCGGCCCGCGACCTCGCGCCTCTCGTGCCAGATCCCGTTGAGCGCAGCCCTGGAAGGCCTGCGCGTGACGATCGCCCCGGAAGAGTAGGATCTCATTCATGCATCCGCAGTGGGTGACCGGGTTGCTCGTGGTGGCTGCGTTGGTCGCGGTCGTGCGTGTGTACCTGACGGTGCGCCGCGTCAGCCAGCAGAAGACTGAGGACTGGGATGAAAAACTGGTCAAGAACCTGCGCACGCAGGGCGGAGATCCGTTCAGCCCGCAGGACGTCGATTTCTTCTTCGACCTTCCGGACCAGAACGCCTGCGAACAGATGGCCGCGATACTCGGGCCGCGCGGATTCACGGTCGACTTCCGTCGCGTCGATCCGGAGCGCGGCGATCGATTCACGCTCCACGCGCTCAAGTCGATGCGCATCTCGGTGCCGGAGGTGCAGTCGCTGCGGCGCGAGTTCTCCGCGCTCGCCGTGCAGCACGGCGGACGCTACGACGGTTGGGCCACTTCCGGCATCACGCGCGCCGCGGGTGGGCGCGACGACAAGGCCGGAGCGAAGCGGCGTTAATGGCGCGAAGCGCCCCCGACGCGAAACCAGCTAACGTTTTTCAGTCTGGCGGCGTACCGCCTCAGCGGCAGCCTCGACGGCCTGCGCATCACCCAGGTAGCGGCTCGAACGGCGCTTGAGCTGCGCATCCAGTTCGTATAGCAGCGGGATACCGGTCGGGATGTTCAACTCGACGATTTCACTCTCCGACAAACCGTCGAGCATCTTGACCAGCGCGCGCAGGCTGTTGCCGTGCGCGACGATCATGACATCACGGTCGGCGCGCAGTTCGGGCGCTATGCGCTCGTTCCAGCAGGGCAGCACGCGGACGAGCGTGTCCTTCAATGATTCGGTCGCCGGCAATTGTTGCGCCGGCACTTGCGCGTAGCGCGAATCAAAACGCGGATGACGCGTATCGTCGGCGCCTAGCGCCGGCGGCGGCGTATCGTAGCTGCGGCGCCAGACCTGTACTTGCGTGGCGCCGTATTTCTCGACGGTCTGCGCCTTGTCGAGGCCCTGCAATGCGCCGTAGTGCCGCTCGTTCAGGCGCCAGTCGCGCCGCGCGTCGAGCCACAGCAGCTCGAGCTCCTCGAGAATCAGCCATTCGGTGCGGATCGCGCGCTTGAGAACCGAAGTGAACACCACCTGCGGCTGCAGATTCTCGCGGGCGATCTCGCGTCCCGCCTGGCGTGCCTCTTCAATGCCCCGCGGCGAGAGGTCGACGTCAGTCCAGCCGGTGAACAGGTTTTCCAGGTTCCACGTGCTCTGGCCGTGACGTACGAGCAACAACTTGCCGGGCACGGTGGCTCCTTGCGCGTATTTCTAGCGGCGGCTACTGCGCAAGGTTGCGCAAGGCTTCGGCGCCGGCCATCAGCGCGGCGAGATCGGGCGATGCGCTGACGCGCAGCTCGCGCAGGGTCGCCAGCCATTGCTGCCCGGGTGGCCCGAGCCGCTCGATCCAGCGCTCGCGTGCGGCGCCATCACCGGCGTGTTCACGCAACGCGCGCCGCGCCAGTTCGCGTTGTCCATCGAGGCAAGCCGTGTACAGGCGTTCGCGCGCCACCGCCTGCCAGGTGCCGGAGGTGCGCAGCAGCCGGATCGCTTCGGCGAGCCAGTCGACGCCGAGCGCGGCCGCAGTCTGGAAATACTGCCTCGCGACGGTCGCCAGCGGCCGGCGCAATTGGCCGGAAATCGTCACGAGATCCGGTGTTGCGCGCAAAGCGGCCAGCGCTGCGAGCCGCCCGGCAAGCGCGGGCGGCAATCCCGCGGCCTCCTGCTGCGCGCACAGCTCGCGATAACGGGCGCCGGTGATGCCAGGCAACGCATCGGGAAGCATCTTCTCCACTTCGTGGAATGCGGGAGACAGGCGCGCTACCGCGGCACCGATGTCGGTGTCTCCGCCGGCGGCGCGCGAAAGCAGCAACCGCCGCGTCAGTTGTTCGACGTAGTCGCGCGTCGCGAGCAGCGCCTCGTATTGCGCGGCCGGCGGCGTGCGGTTATCGAGCGATTCGATCGTCATCCACAGTGCGCGCAGGCCAGCGCTGTCGCGCGCGATAGTGTAGGCGCGCGCCACCGCCGCGGTCGTTGCGCCCGTTTGCGATGCCATGCGCGTGACGAAACCCGGATCCATGCGATTGAGGATGCTGTTGGTGGTCGCCGTCGCGATCAGCTCGCTGCGCAGCCGATGATGCGCGATGCGCGTGGCGAAGCGCCGGCGCCAGCGTTGCGGGAAATACCTCTCGAGTTCGCCGGCCATATAGGGGTCTGCCGCGATATCGGCCTCGGTCAGAGCGTGGTTGAGGGCGATCTTGCCGTAGGCGAGCAGCACGGCGAGTTCCGGCCGCGTCAATCCGCGCCCGCGCACCATGCGTTCTTCGATTTCGGAATCGCTCGGCAGGAATTCAAGCGCGCGATTGAGTTCGCCTTCGCGCTCCAGCAGGCGCAACAGCTGTTGGTGATCACCGAGGTCGGCGACACTGCGCTGCTCGAGCAGGCTGATGGCCTGGCTCTGCAGGTAATTGTTGCGCAGCACTTGTTCGGCGACCTCGTCGGTCACGCCGGCCAGCAGCGCGCGCCGCCGCGCGCCGGTGGGCGCGGGGCTGCCGCGCAGTTTCCCCGCGAGCATGATCTTCAGGTTCACTTCGATGTCAGAGGTGTTCACGCCGGCCGAGTTGTCGACGAAATCGGTGTTGATGCGGCCGCCGGACTGCGCGTACTCGATGCGCCCGCGCTGCGAACAGCCCAGGTTCCCGCCTTCGCCGACGACGCGGGCAAGCAGTTGTGCGCCATTGATGCGTACCGCGTCATTGGCGCGATCGCCAATTTCGCCGTTGCTCTCATCGCTCGCCTTGACGTAGGTGCCGATGCCGCCGTTCCACAGCAGGTCAACGCGCATCCTGAGGATCGCGCGCACGACATCCTGCGGCGCGGCGCGTTCATGATCGAGTCCGAGCAGCGTGCGCGCCTGTGCCGTCAGCGCCACGCTTTTCTGTGACCGCTCGAGGATCACGCCACCGGCCGACAGGCAGCCGCGGTCGTAGTCGTTCCAGCTCGAGCGCGGCAGCTTGAACAGGCGCGAGCGTTCGCGAAACGAGCCGCGCGCATCCGGATTCGGATCGATGAAGATGTGCCGGTGATCAAACGCAGCCTGCAGGTGGATGTGCGGCGAGAGCAGCATGCCGTTGCCGAACACATCGCCCGACATGTCGCCGATGCCCGCGACGGTGAACGGCTCGCGCATGATGTCCAGCCCAAGCTCGCGGAAATGCCGCTTGACGCACTCCCAGGCACCGCGCGCCGTGATGCCCATCTTCTTATGATCGTAGCCAGCCGAACCGCCCGACGCGAACGCATCGCCGAGCCAGAATCCGTACTCGGCCGAGATCGCGTTCGCGACATCGGAAAAGCTGGCCGTGCCCTTGTCGGCCGCGACGACCAGGTACGGATCAGCGCCATCGCGCCGCCTGACGCGCACCGGCGGCTGCACCTTGCCGTCGACGATATTGTCGGTGACTTCCAGCAGGCAACGGATATACGACTGGTAGCAGATGAGCACGACGCGCGCGCGCTCGTCGGGCGGTGCGCCGGCGCTCAGGCGTCGGGCGACGAAACCGCCCTTGGCGCCGACCGGCACGATCAGCGTGTTCTTCACATGCTGCGCCTTCATCAGGCCAAGCACCTCGGTGCGGAAATCCTCGGGCCGTTCCGACCAGCGGATGCCGCCGCGCGCGATCAGGCCGCGGCGCATGTGCACGCCTTCGACGTGCGTGCCATGCACGAAGATCTCGAATTCCGGCCGCGGTTCGGGCAGTCCGGGTATGGCGCGCGGCTGCAGCTTGAATGCCAGCGGCCGGCGCAGCTCGGTGCTGCGGAAATAATTCGTGCGGAGCGTGGCGAGGATCACCGCCAGGAAACTGCGCAGGATGCGATCGTCGTCCGGATTGCGCACCTCGCCGATGGCGTGGCGCAGGCGCCGTTCGATTGCGACCGCATCACGCTGTGCGCCGCGCTCTGTGGCGTCCGGGTCGAGCCGCCGCTCGAACAGGCGCCACAGGTCCCGGGCGATGTGCGAATGCGAGTGCAGCACGCGTTCCATGTACGCTTGGCTGAATGGCAGGCCGGTCTGCAGCAGGTAGCGGCAACAGGCGCGCAGCACGCGCGTCTGCGCGACGGTCAATCCGGCGCTGACGATGAGCCGATGGAATCCATCGCTGTCGAGTTCGCCGGCCAGCACCGCGGTGTAGGCGATGTTGAGCTGCTCCTCGAGCACGGCGGCATTGGCCGTGTGCAAGCCAGCGCCTTCGAGCTCGAAATCCTGGATC
>JBOHZW010000069.1:0-6323 GCA_050738715.1 Steroidobacteraceae bacterium
GGGTGAGCATGGGCATTCCCGCCGATGGCAGCTACGGCATTGGCGAGGGCATCATCTATTCGTACCCGGTCACCTGCCGCGACGGCCGCTACCAGATCGTGCCTTCCTTGAGCATCGACACATTCAGCCGCGGCAAGCTCGAAGCGACGGAAAAAGAGCTGCGCGAAGAACGCGACGGCGTGCGCGAACTGTTAGGTTGACATGAGCCCATGGCCGGCGCCGCAATCACTTTGGTTTTCGTGCTCGCGGTGGTGTACCTCGCCTACCGCCGGCTGCCGCTGCTGATCTACACGCTGACCTTCACGCTGCTGCTGGCGGCGTACCTGCGCTTCGGCCAGCCTGGCGGCATCTGGCAGGGAACGCTCTGGCTGCTGCTCGCGCTGCTCTGGCTGCTTAACTTGCGTCCGCTGCGCAAGGCGGTCGTGAGCCGGCCCTTCCTGCGCGCCTACTTGCGCTTGCTGCCGAAGATGTCGAGCACCGAACGGGAAGCGCTCGAGGCCGGCACAGTGTGGTGGGACGGCGAGTTGTTCAGCGGCAAGCCCGACTGGTCGAAGCTGCGCGCGATTCCGCCGCCGCGTTTGTCGGCTGAAGAGCAGGCTTTCCTCGACGGCACCTGCGATGAGTTGTGCCGGATGCTCGATGATTTCGACATCACGCATCGGCGCGGCGACCTGCCGCCGGAGGTGTGGGCGTTCCTGAAATCGCGCGGCTTCTTTGCGATGATCATCGACAAGCAGTATGGAGGACTTGGATTCTCCGCTTATGCGCATTCGTGCGTGCTGGTGAAGCTCGCGAGCCGCAGCGTCACCTGCGCCTCGACGGTCGCAGTGCCGAATTCGCTCGGACCCGCGGAACTGCTCAACCACTACGGCACCGAGGAGCAGAAAAATCACTACCTGCCGCGGCTGGCACGCGGCGATGACATTCCCTGCTTCGCGCTGACCGGCCCACGCGTAGGGTCCGACGCCGCGGCCCTTCCCGACACCGGCGTCGTCTGCCGCGGCGCGTGGCAGGGCCAGGAAGTGCTGGGCCTCAAGCTCAATTTCTCGAAGCGCTACATCACGCTCGCGCCAGTGGCGACCGTCATTGGCCTTGCGTTTCGCATGCTGGATCCTGATCGCCTGCTCGGCGGCGGCACGGATTTAGGTATCACTTGCGCACTGATTGGCCGCGACACAGCAGGAGTTGAAATCGGCAAGCGGCATTTTCCGCTCAACATTCCATTCCAGAACGGGCCGGTGCGCGGCCACGATGTGTTCGTGCCGCTCGATGCGATCATTGGCGGCGTCAAGATGGCGGGCCAGGGCTGGCGCATGCTCGTCGAGCAGTTGTCGGTCGGGCGTTGCATCTCACTGCCCTCGAACGCAACCGGCGGTTCGAAGGCGGCCGTGTTCGCCACCAGCGCCTACGCGCGAGTTCGCAGGCAGTTCAACATGTCGGTGGGCAAGTTCGAAGGCGTTGAACTCGCGATCGCGCGCATGGTCGGGCTCACCTACATCGCCGATGCGGCGCGCAGCGTCACGATCGCCGCGATTGATTCGGGCGCGCGGCCTGCGGTGCCGGCGGGAATCCTGAAATACCACGTCACCGAGATCGGCCGGCGCGTTGCGAACGATGCGATGGATGTGCAGGGCGGCAAGGGCATCATGCTCGGACCGCGCAACTACCTCGGCCGCGGCTATCAGTCGATTCCGATCGCGATCACCGTTGAAGGGGCGAATATCCTGACGAGGAGCCTGATCATCTTCGGGCAGGGCGCGATCCGCTGCCATCCATTCGTGCTGCGCGAAATGAACGCGGCGCGCAATCCCGATCGCGCGCGCGGCGTCGATGAATTCGATCGCGCGCTGTTCGGGCACATCGGCTTCACGATTTCCAACGCCGCGCGTTCACTCATCATGGCACTGACTCTGGCGCGCTTCCGAAATGTGTCCGACGCGGGGCCGACACGGCGCTATTTCCAGCACATCGAACGCTTCAGCGCCTCGTTCGCATTCGCGACCGACGTCGCGATGCTGACGCTCGGCGGCTACCTGAAGAAGAAGGAGAGCATCTCGGCGCGTCTGGGCGATGTGTTGTCGTCGATGTACCTGGCCTCGATGGTGCTCAAGCACCACGAAGACCAGGGCAGCCCGCCAGCCGACCTGCCCATCGTTGAGTGGTCCTGCCGCGAGTTGCTGTACCAGGCGCAGGAGCAGCTCCATGGCGTACTGCGAAACTTTCCGGTCCGGCCGATGTCTTGGCTGATGCGGCTGTTCATTTTTCCGCGCGGCCTGACCTACTTTGCGCCCGGCGACCGCCTCGCCCGCTCGGTCGCGCAGCTGGTGCAGAGCAGCGGCGAATCGCGCGACCGCGTGACGGCGGGCGTCTATCGCGAGCAGACCGAGGGCAGCGCACTGGGCGCGTTGCAGCGGGTGCTCGAGCTGGCGCCCGCAGCTGAGCCGATCGAAAAGAAATTGCGCGTCGAAGGCGTGCGGACCGGTCGCGTCGACGCACTCGACCTGCCCGGTCAGGTGGCGCAGGGCCTGGCGCTCGGCATACTCACCGCCGAGGAGGCGGCCACGCTCCGGCACTATGATGAACTGGTGATGGATATCGTCAACGTGGATGAGTTCGAACCCGACGAGCTCGGCACCGAGGCCGCACCTCTGCCCGCGGCCGCGCCGCTGCCCGCAGCTGTCTGATGACGGTGGACTGACGAGTTCGCGCAGCCTATGTACATAGCCAGTTTCGGTCTTGCCGAGAAACCCTTCGCGATCACGCCTGATCCGCGCTACCTGTACCTTGGCCGCCAGCACGCCGATGCGCTCGCGCACCTGGTCTATGGCATCAATGATGCGGGCGGATTCATCCAGCTCACCGGCGAGGTCGGCACAGGCAAGACGACGACGATCCGCTCGCTGCTGGCGCGATCGCCGAACAACGCCGACATCGCACTGATCATCAACCCGCGGCTTACGCCGGTGGAGTTCCTGCAGGCGATCTGCGAGGAACTGGGTGTCGAAGTGCCATCGAGCGCCATCGGCAACGGCAAGATGCTGGTTGACCTGCTCAACCGCAAGTTGCTGCGCATCCATGCGGAAGGCCGGCGCGCGGTGCTGATCGTCGATGAGGCGCAGAACCTCACGGCCGAAGTGCTCGAGCAGGTGCGGCTGCTGACCAACCTCGAGACTGATTCGCAGAAGCTCCTGCAGATCATCCTCATCGGGCAACCCGAGCTGCGAGATCTGCTCAACCGCCATGATTTGCGGCAGCTTGCGCAACGCGTCACGGCGCGCTGCCACCTGCAACCGCTGGCGCGCGACGATACGTTTGCGTACGTGCGCCATCGCCTGCGCGTCGCGGGCGCCACGAGCGATATCTTCACGACCTCAGCGCTGCGCGAAGTGCATCGACGCAGCCGGGGAATTCCGCGCGTCATCAATGTCATCTGCGACCGCGCGCTGCTGGGCGCCTACACAGAGGATCGCCACGAGGTCGACGCCGCGCTGGTGCGGCGCGCCGCCGGTGAAGTGTACGGACGCACGCTGGCACCCGTCTGGTTCCTGCCGCTGGCGGCGGCGGGTGCGGTGCTGCTGCTCGTGGGCGGCGCGGCCGTCGCGCTGCATTTCGCCCCGTTGCCACATCTTGGTTTCGGCGGCGACAAGAATGTGGCGCACACCGTGGCGGCGCCGGCGCCCGTCGCGCCCCCGAAGCCGCTGCCGACGCTGGCGGAGGCCCTGGCACTCGACAGCAGCGCGACGACCGCGGACGCGGCGTTCACCACGCTGTTCGCGCTGTGGGATGCCAGCTACGCGCCGGGCCCGACCGATCCGTGCACGCAAGCCGTAACGCAATCGCTCAACTGCGTCTCCCTCCACAGTTCGCTGGCGCAGCTGCGCGACATGAAGCGGCCGGCCATCCTGATGCTGGTCGACGATGCCGGAGGACAGCGCCAGGTTGTGCTGGCCGGCATCGGTGCCGACGGCGCCGAGCTACGAGTGGGTTCGCGCACCGTGCACGTGCCGATTTCCGAGCTGTCGCGCTACTGGTACGGCGACTGCGTGGTGCTGTGGCGGCCGGCGCGCCTGCCAGTGTATGTGTTGCGCTCCGGCATGCACGGGCCGGCCATCCATACGCTGCGCACGCGCCTGCTGCAGGCGAACGGCGCCGATTCCGTCGACGAACACAGCTTCAACTTCGATGATGACCTGTCGCAGCGCGTCGCGGATTTCCAGCGCGCGCATCATCTCAATGTCGATGGCGTCGCCGGCATCGAAACGCAGATGCTGCTCGATGCCGTGCTGGCCGCGCCCGGCACTCCGGTGCTCCAATCGCTCGACAAGGCAGCGCCCGGCAAACCGACGATCGACAAACCGGCGACCGTGGCGGCAACCGGCGCAGCGAGCTGAAGCATGTCATTCATCCTCGACGCTTTGAAGAAATCGGAGTCGGAGCGGCAACGCCAGGCCGGTCCCGCCCTGCTCGAGATGCGCATCATTCCTCCACCGCGCGGATTGCCCATTTGGGCGATGGTGGCGGGCGCGGTGCTGCTGGCCAGCGTCGCGGTACTCGGATGGCTCGCATTGCGCTCGCATCCGGCAGCGGCGCCCACCGCGCTGCACGCCGCCGCGCCTTCAGACGGAACGCCGCGCGCAGCGAGCGCACCGCAGGCAAGCGCGGCGCCCGCTGGCGCGCCGCAATCCGCGACGGCGCAACCCCAGGACGCAATCGGCGCATCGTCGGACTCGTTGCCCGCCGCGCCGAGAGCGTCCTCGCGCAATGAAGTAGACGCAAGCGAAACGAACGATGGATCCCTGCAAGGGGGCAATCCTGCCGACAACGAACCTGCAGTGACGGCACAGCCAGGCTTGCAAGGCGGCGGCACGAATGGCGCGAAGGTGCGCAACTACGCCGAGGTCAGCGGCACGGTGCCCGAACTGCGCCTCGACTTGCATGTGTATTCGGCGAATCCAGCGGAACGCTACGCGTTCATCAACATGCACAAGGTACGCGAGGGTGACACGACGCCCGAGGGCGCGCAGGTGCAGCAGATCACGCGCGACGGCGTGGTGCTCCAGTACAACGGCTCCGAATTCCTGCTCGGGCGGCAATAGGGCCTGCGCACAGGCTCGCGCGCGCCGTGGCGCCTCCCGATCGGTTCAGGCAGCGAGCAACGCTTGCAGGCTGAAATTTTCGTCGGCTGCCTGCGCCGGGGTCGGCGAGAGACCCCGATCGAGGAGCTTGCGAGCGAGCATGTGGTAGGGCACGTGGTTCAGTGAATCGACCGCGAGCAACCGCCCGCCACGAAAATAGAACGCCGAGAACGCGAGCTGCGCGACGTCGCCTCGCGTGACCACTTCTTCGTAGCCCTGGCTCAGGCCCACCATCTGCAAGCGTGCGTCGTACTGGTCGGACCAGAACCACGGCGCCGCCTTGACCGGCCGCGAGTGGCCGAGCAAAGTCGCAGCGGCGGCCATGCCCTGTTCAACCGCGTTCTGCACCGACTCGAGCCGCAGCAACGTGCCGTCGTGCAGCCGCCGCGCGCAGCAATCGCCGGCCGCTACGATCAGCGGATCGGAAGTGCGCGAACACTCATCGACGACGATGCCGCGATCGCACTCAAGTCCCGCGGCGCGCGCCAGTGAATCATCCGGCTCGACGCCGACGCCGTACACGACGCAGCCCGCCGGATATTCGCGTCCGTCCGCCATGCGCACCGCCCTCACTGAATCGCCGGCGCCCACCAATTCGGTCACGCGCGCGCCGAACACGAGCTCCACGCCGTGCGAGCGATGGAGCCGCGCGGCGGCATCCGAGACGATCGGCGCCACGACACGCGACATAAGTCGATCGAGTCCCTCAAGCACGGTGACAGCAATGCCGCGCTTGCGCGCGGCCGCGGCGACTTCCAGGCCAATGAAGCCGCCGCCGATCACGACCAGCGGTTGCGCGCTCGCGACGCATTGATCGAGCGCCGCGCCGATCTGCTGCGAATCATCGAGCGTGCGCAGGCCCAGCACGCCTTTCAGGTTCGCGCCGGGCACCGCCAGCACGCGCAAGCGGGCTCCGGTCGCGAGCGCCAGGCCGCCATAGGAATACTGCTTGCCATCGGCGCAAGCCACGACGCGCGCGGCGCGGTCGATCGCGTTGACCTCCGTATGCGTATGCAGTTCGATTTTTCGCCGCTCGAGCACTTCAAGTGCGCGAATGGCCAACAATGCCGTACTGCCACGCTCGTGCAGCCATTTTTTTGATAACGGCGGACGGTTGTAAGGGCCGTGCGCCTCCGCGCCGAGCAACGTGATCGGCCCGGCGTATTTCTCGTGGCGGAGCGATTCCGC
>JBOHZW010000070.1:0-2540 GCA_050738715.1 Steroidobacteraceae bacterium
CGACGCACATCCTCGCCTTCGAGGGCAACTCCGAAGTGGTCTGGTTTGAAGGCAACTACCAGGACTACGTCGGTGACCTCAAGCGCCGCAAGGGCGATGACGCGGACCAGCCGCACCGCGTGAAGTACAAGCGGCTCACGGGCTAGCCACAGGGGCCGAGATTCAACCTGAGCGAGATTATGTAACCCTCGGGGCTGGCTAAAGAAAATAGCGGATAGCCCATAGCGGTCGATGGGCTACACTGAAGGCCACCGCGACGGCTGGCCTTGAGGGGATCACACAAGCCGCGCGGGATGACAAAGGCGCATATGTCGACGCATATCGATGCCGGCGGACGGCTCCATCACGAACAGGAAGCCAACCTGGCCCTGACCTGCCCGCATTGCCAGGTGCTCTCGCATATCACGCCGATCGCGGTGCCCACTTTCGACGAGCTGGTTTCGCACCGACCGAAGGTCGTCGGCGTCGTGTATCGCTGCGATTCCTGCAACTCGCCGATCTTCCTTCGCTTCCCCGTCAAGATGTTCGGCAACAACCGCGTCGAACTTGGCGCGCAGTTCAGCGAGGTGGAGCGGCCGCGCGAGCGATTCGGATACACGTATCTGCCGGAAGATGTCGAGGTGCTGTTCCGCGAGGCGCTCGATTGCTATTCCAATGCCAGCTACAACGCTTTCGCCAGCATGTGCCGGCGCACGATGCAGGGCGCATTCGTCGATCTCGGTGAAGCCGGAAAACTGCGCGTGTTCGACCAGCTGAACGACGTGCGCGCGATGGCCGATCTCGACAGCCAGACCTTCATCGACGTGAAGCGTGTCATCTTCGGGAGCGACAACGATCCGCATCCGAGCCTGCCGACGCTCGATGACCAGCTGGCCGGCGTGCTGCTCGAAGTCACGAAGGACCTGCTCTACCAGGTCTACGTGCGCAAGGGGCGCCTGCAGCAGGCGATGATGATGCGGCGCTTCTTCGCCGACGAATCGATTCGCAACCTCGGCGCGCCGAAAAACACGCAGTCCGGCTGATTCTCGCCTCGCGCGTTACTTCAGCCGCTGCAGCGCCTGCGCCCGGGCACGTGCCAATTCTTCGTTCGAGAGTTCACCGAGCACGCCGCGCCGTTCAGGCGGCATGTGGTCGCTCACTCCATGCTGCGGACCGAACACATAGTGCTCGAACAGCGCGCGCCAAGATTCCCGTGTGGCGGACGGCAGTTGCCGCACGCTCAACACGGCGTGCAACAGGCTGAGGAAAGAAGAAGCGCCGCCTGCGGACTCGCCCGCCTGAGCGTGCCACCAGTAGTTGACGAGCGCATTCATCTTGTCGAGCGACACAACGTGATGCCACCACAACGGCGGAATGTAGATCGCATCGCCCGCTTCGAGCTCGGCGCTCATCGCTGCGGCCCACGCCTCACGAAAACGCGGGAAGCGATTCAAGTCAGGCGCGTGCAACTGCACAAGGCTCATCGGCACGCCGGTCGGTGCGAAATCGAGCGGCCCGATATACAGGTTCGCGACCTGTTCGGGCGGAAACAGCGTGAACCGCCGCCGCCCGCAGATCACGCAGCCGATGTTGTGCCATTCATCGAGGTGTGCCGGCGTCGTGATCGCATTGCCGAGCCAGATGCGCGGCAACACCGTGTCCGGCAATACCGTCAGGCGGTTCTCGGCCGTAAACCCCGGCAGGCAGTCGCTGATCAACGCGCTTTGCACGGCGACCGACGGTGGCCGCTCGAATTTCGCGTACCGGAGTATCTGTTCGGCGACCGCAGCGATCGGCAGCCGGTTGCGGACAAAATTGAATCCGTCCATGGCCGCGTTGTAGGCGAGGCGTCCCTCCTCCTCCGCCGGCATCAGGATCGCATCGACCGACGTGCCGCTGTCGAAGCGCTTGAGATACTGCGGCAATGAGTCGGCGCCTCCGGTCCCGGATTGCACCGCGGGCCAATGGCTCACAAAGCCGCGCAGCACCGCGGGGTGCTGCGCCTCGATGATTCGTTGTCTCACCGCGGCGTCATCGAGCCCTGTGTGTTCAGGTATCGGCGCTGGCATCGGCGTGATCACCAGAAATAGATCTGCAGTGCCTCGCCGCGGCGGCGCGGCGGAATACGGGCAAGCACCTCGCGGTGATCGCGGAAATTCGCAGCGCTGCGGTCGAGCAGGTTATCGATTTCCGCCATGCGGTAGCGCGCTTCTTCTGGCGTGGGCACGCGCAGGTCCGTTGCGTCCGGGAAGATGCCCATGCCGGCCATGATCGAATACCAGGAGAACACCGGGTAGCCCTTGCCGATCGCCTGTTCACGCACGCCCGCAGCGATGCTCTTGCCCGACATCCACAGCGAATACAGTTTCTTCAGCGGATCGGAAATATTCAGGTTCGCGGCGTTGTCGCGCCAGTAGTCGGTGTCGCGCCGCGTGTTGGTCTTGAAGTGCGTGACGATGTAGTCGCGCGTGCCTTCGAAATGCTCGTTGACGCGTTGATTGAAGCGCTCCTGCGCCGACTCACCCAAATCGCCAGCCTCGAGGAACTCGACGAACTGCGAT
>JBOHZW010000071.1:0-1883 GCA_050738715.1 Steroidobacteraceae bacterium
ATGGGCGAGAATCACGGCTCGGCAGACCGCTATTTCCAGGATACGAGCAGCGAACTGGAAAAGCTTGTGCCCGAGGGCGTCGAGGGACGCGTGCCATACAAGGGGAGCCTGGTGTCGATTCTTTATCAGCTTGCCGGTGGCCTGCGCGCCGCGATGGGCTATACCGGGAGCGGCAATATCGAGCAGATGCGCACGCGCCCCGTGTTCGTGCGCATCACCAGCGCCGGCGTGCGCGAGAGTCACGTGCACGATGTGTCCATCACCAAGGAGGCGCCCAATTACCGCGTCTCCTGATATCCATGCCGACCGTGTATTGATCGTCGACTTCGGCTCGCAATACACGCAGCTCATCGCCCGCCGCGTCCGCGAACTGGGCGTCTATTGTGAAATCCATCCCTGGGACATGACCGATGCCACGGTGCGCGCCTTTCGCGCCCGCGGTGTCATTCTTTCGGGCGGCCCGGAATCGGTGACGGCGGCTGGCGCACCGGCGGCGCCGCGCGCCGTGTTCGAGCTGGGCGTGCCGGTGCTCGGCATCTGCTACGGCATGCACACAATGGCCGCGCAACTCGGCGGCCGGGTCGTGCCCGGCGACGTGCGCGAGTTCGGCTACGCGGAAATTCGCGCGCGCGGGCACTCCGCGCTGCTGCGCGATATCAACGACCGCGTCAATGCCGAAGGTCACGGCCTGCTCGATGTGTGGATGAGCCACGGCGATCGGGTCGAATCGCTCCCTTCCGGTTTCAAGCTGATCGCCGCGACCGCTGATGTGCCGGTTGCCGGCATGGCTGACGAGTCGCGCCATTTCTATGCGCTGCAGTTCCATCCCGAGGTGACGCACACCACGCAGGGCACGCGCATCTATGCGCGCTTCCTGCACGAGATCTGCGGCTGCGCCAACGCCTGGACTGCCGGCAACATCATCGAGGATGCGATCGCGCGCGTGCGTGCGCAGGTGGGGCAGGGCGGCGTGCTGCTGGGCCTCTCTGGTGGGGTCGACTCATCCGTTGTCGCGGCACTGCTGCACAAGGCGATCGGCGCGCAACTGACCTGCGTGTTCGTCGACCACGGACTGCTGCGTCACCATGAGGGTGATGCCGTCATGGAAGTGTTTGCGCAGAATCTCGGTGTTCGCGTCATCCGTGTCAATTCGGGCGGACGTTGCTTCGCCGCGCTGCGCGGTGTGAGCGACCCGGAGGCCAAACGCAAGATCATCGGCCGGCTGTTCATCGATATTTTCGACGAGGAGGCCGCGAAACTCAGCGGCGTCAAGTTCCTCGCGCAGGGCACGATCTACCCGGACGTGATCGAATCCGCCGGCGTCGGCGGCAAGGCTCACGTCATCAAGAGCCACCACAACGTTGGCGGCTTGCCGGCGCGCATGAAGCTCAAGCTGGTCGAACCGCTGCGTGAGTTGTTCAAGGATGAAGTGCGGCGCATCGGCATCGAACTCGGATTACCCGTCGCAATGGTGCAGCGGCATCCATTTCCCGGTCCAGGCCTCGGCGTGCGCATACTCGCTGAAGTCACCGCCGCTGCGGCCGAAACGTTGCGTCTTGCCGATCACATTTTCATCGAAGAACTGCGCCGCGCGGGATGGTACGAGCGCACCAGCCAGGCCTTCGCGGTATTCCTGCCGGTGCGCAGCGTCGGAGTCGCGGGAGACGGGCGCCGTTACGATCCGGTGATCGCGCTGCGTGCCGTCGAGACGATCGATTTCATGACGGCGCGCTGGGCGCATTTGCCGTACGAGTTGCTCGACGTGTGCGCGCGCCGCATCGTCAACGAAGTGCCCGGCGTATCACGCGTTGTCTACGACATTACCGGCAAGCCGCCGGCGACGATCGAGTGGGAGTGATTTGGAGCCTTTCGCGGTCTATCGG
>JBOHZW010000072.1:0-1658 GCA_050738715.1 Steroidobacteraceae bacterium
GCCGACATGCGTTTCACCGATGAAAATCTGCGGCACCGTGCGCCGGCCCGTGCGCCGGGTCATCTCTTCGCGCAACTGCGGATCGTCTTCAACGTCGATCTCGCGATACTTCAGGCCCCGGCGCTCGAGCAGCGCTTTGGCGCGCATGCAGAACGGGCACCAGCCCGCCGTGTAGACGAGGATATCCGAGCCGGCCGGCGCACCGTTCATCGCGCGCCCTTGATGAGCGGCAGATTCTCCTGGCGCCAGGCATTGATGCCGCCCCGCAGGTTTGCGACCTGCGTGAACCCCAGCGTCGCGAGCCGGCGCGCCGCGCCCCCCGAGATCACACCGGTGTCGCAGCACAGGACGACCGGTTTGTCCTTGTAGCGCTTGAGCGCATCGGCCTGTTTCGGCAGATCCGTGGCGGCGATATTGCGCGCCTCGCCAATGTGGCCGGCGGCGAATGCATCGTTCGCGCGCACGTCGATGACGAGCGCGCCCTTGTTCATCAGCTGGATGGCCTGGGTCGGCGAGACACCCGCGGAGCCCTGTCCCCGCGAACGCAGCTCGGTCACGATCACGCCTACGAGCAGTACGGCGGCAAACGCCGTCAGGTACGGATGAAGCAGCAAATGTTGGGTCAGTTCCTGCATGATTCCCGGTGCGTTGTCGCGGTCGTCGATCGGCTCGGTCCGCCAAAAAAAGGGCGGGCATTATACAGTGCGTGTTTGTGCGACGGAAAATACAATGCCGGAAAATATTGCTTGTAAACCAAGTTGTTACCCGTTCGCTAGCCAGCCCCTTGAGAGCTGAGCACGCCCCGCACGCACATTCGGCCACCCGGGCCCGCGCCACCGCAACCGCGTGCGCCTGGGCGCTCGCCGCGCTGCTTGGCTGGCAGCTGGCCGGGCATCGAACGGCCGCTGCACCCACCGAAGAGCAGGCGCAGGAGCGTCTGGAGCGCCTGAAGACGCAGATTGCCGACGTCGAACGCCGCGTCGGCGCTGCCGCGTCGGAGCGCGACTCGGCCGCCAGGCAGCTACGCGCGACGGAACACGACGTCGCGCGCGCCCATCAATTGCTCGACGAAATTCGCGTGCGCCAGCGCGCTTCGGAAGCACGGCGCAATACGCTGGAAGCCGAGCGCAAGACCTACGAAAAGACGCTCGACAAGGAACGCGCTGCGCTCGCATCCCAGTTGCGCGCGGCCTACCTGATCGGCCGCGAAGAGCCGTTGAAGCTTCTCCTCAATCAGCACGATCCGGCAACCCTCGGTCGCATGCTCGCGTACTACAGCTACTTCGGCCGGGCGCGCGCGGACCAGATCGAGCTCATTCGCATGGCCGTCGTGAAGCTCGATTCGCTCGAAGTGGAGGTCGACGAGGAGAACCGCCATCTCGACGAACTCGCAAGCGAACAGCAGCGACAGGTCGAAGCACTCGAGGCAGCCCGCACCCAGCGCTCGGCTGCGCTGGCGACAGTGCGCGAAAAACTGCAGTCGCGTTCCGCCAGGCTCGACAGCCTGAAGTCCCAGGCGAACACGCTTACCAAACTCCTCGAAGAACTGCGCCGCGCCCTGCGCGATTTTCCGATCGACCGGCAGGAGAGCTTCGCCAAGCTGCGCGGTCAGCTGGCGTGGCCCGTGCAGGGGCAAGTGCTGGCGGACTATGGCGAAC
>JBOHZW010000073.1:0-1619 GCA_050738715.1 Steroidobacteraceae bacterium
GTCCGTTTCGCCGTGATGAACTGCTGCTGCCGCACGTGCTGGAACAACGGCTCGGGCCGCTGCTGGCGGCCGGCGCGCGCGCTATTGCCGATCCGGTCGAGCGGGCGCTGGCGAAACTGGCGGGCCGCGTACGCTGCGACGCTGCAGTCGTTTGCGTGCCGCGCCATGATTTCTTCCACTGTCATTCCGCGGCGGGTTCGCGCTTGCACAAAGTTGCGACGCTGCGCCGCATTGCAACCGGCGAGCTCGCGTGGCGCGCCGAGACCGTCGGCGACACGCTGTGCGTCAACAAGACGCGCATGGATCCGACCGAAGATGCCTTCCGTTTCATCAGCGTGCCGCTGCGTCGCGGCGCGACGGTGTTTGGCGTGTTGGTCGTGTTCACGCACGAATCGCGTCCGGGCTACGAAGCCGCAGATCGCCGTGGGGTCGCGGAGGGCGCCGTGCGATTGGCGAAGCTGCTGGATCCGGACGGCGCCGGCGCAACCTATTTCAACAACCGCCGATTGATCAACCGCACCGACAGCGCAACGCCGCAAGTCGCGTAGAGCGCGAGCACCAGCACGTCGAGCCAGGGGTGCGCCATCGGCATCCCCAGCGTCAGGCCGCGCGCCAGGTCGGCGCCATGCGTCAGCGGCAACACCGCGCCGATCGCCTGGATCACCGGTGGGAGCGCGTCGCGCGGATAGAACACGCCGGACAGGAACATCATCGGCGTGATCACCAGCGTGAAATAGAAAATGAAGAACTCATAGGACTTTGCGAGCGAAGTCATGATGAGTCCAATGCCGGAAAACGCCAGGCCGATCAGCAGCACTACGGGCAGCACTGCCAGCGGTCGCAGGCCGTGCGCCAGTCCGAGCAAATACATTGCGATCAGCATGGCGGTGCCCGACAGCGTGGCCTTCAGTGCGGCCCAGATCCACTCGCCAATGACCACATCGGCCGCGGTCATCGGCGCGTGGATGATGCCCTCCCAGGTGCGCTGTTGCTTCAGCCGCGAGAACGCCGAGTACAACGCCTCGAAGGTGGCGGTGTTCATTGCGCTGAAACAGAGCATGCCGCCGGCCAGGAAACTGATGTAGCGCATGCCATTGATCGGTGGCATGAAGGCGCCGAGCCCGAACCCCAGGCCCACCAGATAGATCATCGGGTCGGCCATGTTGCCGAGCATCGAGGCGTACATGAGCTTGCGCCACACGAGGTAGTTGCGACCGACCACATGCAGGAAGCGCAGGCCGAAGCGTTCGATCAGCGGCTCAGTCACGGATGTCACGCCCGGTGAGCTTGATAAACACATCCTCGAGGTTGGCGGCGCGCGACAGCGCCCGCAACGACGTGTAGCCCTGCAATGATTCCAGCAACGGAGCAGCGTCGCGGCAGTAGCAAAACGCCGTCTCGCCGGTGAGTTCGACTCGCTGCGCGTGCCGCGGGGCGATGTCGCGCGCGAACTCACGCACGCCATCGCCATAGATCTCGACGACGTGTGGTTCGATCTGCGCGCTAATGAGCTTGCGCGGCGCATCTTCGGCAATCATCGCGCCTCGATCCATGATCGCGACCCGATCGCAGAGGCGCTCGGCCTCGTCCATGAAATGCGTGGTCAGCAGGATCGTCTT
>JBOHZW010000074.1:0-13955 GCA_050738715.1 Steroidobacteraceae bacterium
GTCCCGTGTGCAGCGGCAACGGCTTCGAGCACGTCGAGATGCAATTCCTCGCCGATGTGTACCTGCGCTGCGGAGAATGCCACGGTAGCCGCTACCGCGCCGAAACGCGCGAGGTCAAGCTCACCGGCGCGAATGGCAAACGCGCCGATATCGCGGCGGTGCTGGAACTCACCGTGACCGAGGCATTGGAGTTCTTCGCAGACTCGCCGCGTGTTTGCGCACGCCTGCAGCCGCTCTCCGATGTGGGACTCGACTATCTGCGCCTCGGCCAACCGGTGCCGACTCTGTCGGGCGGCGAAGCCCAGCGCCTGAAGCTGGCCGGATATCTTGCCGCAGCGGTGATGGCGCCGCGGCGGGGCGCCGCGGACGCCCTTGGAAAACTGTTGCTATTCGATGAACCGACGACCGGCCTGCACTTCGAAGACGTCGCCCGCTTGCTGCGCGCGTTCAAGCTGCTGCTCGACGCCGGACATTCTCTGCTCGTCATCGAGCACAACCTGGAGGTGATCGGCGCCGCCGACTGGATCATCGACTTAGGCCCGGAAGGCGGCGCCGCGGGCGGCCGCATCGTTACCACCGGTACGCCGGCGCAAGTTGCGGCGACGGCGGGCTCGCATACCGGCGAAGCCCTGCTCGCGCAACAGCGACAGTTGCGCATCGCCGCGACGGCTCGTTCGGATGCTCCGCGCTCAAGCGCGGCGGCCGAGCTGCGCACGCCCGCGCGCGCACCGCACATCAGTGTGCGCGGTGCCCGCGAGCACAACCTGCGCAACCTGGGCGTCGACCTGCCGCGCGAAAAGTTCACGGTCATCACCGGCGTCTCGGGTTCGGGCAAGTCGACGTTGGCGTTCGACATCCTGTTCCACGAAGGCCAACGGCGCTATCTCGAATCGCTGAATGCCTTCGCGCGCCAGTTCGTGCAGCCGGCGGCGCGGCCGGATGTCGATTCGGTCACCGGCCTTCCACCCACTGTCGCGATCGAACAGCGCGCGAGCCGCGGCGGCCTGAAGAGCACCGTGGCCACGTTGACGGAGATCTATCATTTCATGCGGCTGCTGTACGTGCGACTCGGCGTGCAGTATTGCCCGGATGACAACATCGCGATCGCACCGCAAAGCGCGGCGCACATCACGGCCCAGCTGGCGCGAACGCATCGCGGGTGCCGCCTGCAGTTGCTGGCGCCGCTGGTTGCACAGCGCAAGGGCATCTACACCGACCTGGCGCGCTGGGCTGCGGCGCGTGGCGCGCGGCAATTGCGCGTGGACGGCAAGTTCGTGCCGAGCGAGCCGTTCCCGCGACTGAAGCGATTCGTCGAGCACACGATCGAGTTGCCGGTCGCCGACTTCAAGGTTACGGCGCGTAACGAATCGCAACTGCGCGATGCCGTCACCGCGACGCTCGAGGCCGGCCACGGTGTGTTGCATGCGCTCGATGAACAAGGACGCGTCACCGTGCATTCGAGCCGTCGCGCCTGTCCGCGCTGCGGCCGCGGCTTCGCGGAACCGGATCCGCGGCTGTTGTCGTTCAACTCACCGCAGGGCTGGTGCACGGCGTGCCACGGCACCGGCGTCGCGTTGCGCGATTTCAATCCGGAGGAAACGGGCGAGGAAACGCAGTGGCTCAGCACCGACCAGCCCGACGCCGCGGCTTGTCCGACCTGTCAGGGCGCGCGGCTCAACCCCATCGCCCGACACCTGCGGCTCGGCGGCCGCTCGATCAGCGAGCTGACCGCGCTCAGCGTCGATATGCTCGCGGCGTTCTGCAAACGGCTGCGGCTCGACGCGCGCGGCCGCGCCATCGCGCTCGACGCGCTGGCGGAAATCCGCAGCCGCCTGGAGTTCCTGCAACGCGTCGGGCTGGGCTACCTCTCGCTCGATCGCGCCGCACCGACCTTGTCGGGCGGGGAAGCGCAGCGCATCCGCCTCGCGGCGCAGCTGGGATCGAACCTGCAGGGCGTGTGCTACATCCTCGATGAGCCGACGATCGGATTGCATCCGCGCGACAACGCCGTGTTGCTTAAGGCGCTCGACGCATTGGCCGGCGCGCGCAACACGCTGCTCGTCGTCGAGCATGACGAGGACACGATCCGCCATGCCGACCACATCATCGACCTGGGGCCGGGCGCCGGCGTGCGCGGCGGCGAACTGATCGCCGCGGGCACGGCGGCCGAACTGCGCGCCAATCCGCGCTCGGTGACCGGAAGATTCCTGGCCGAGCCGCTGCGACACTCCGCGACGCCGCGCCGGCCGGTGACCCACTCGACGCCAGCGTTGCAGCTCAGCGGTATCACGTTGCACAACCTGCGCTCGCTCGATGTGCGTATTCCACTCGGCCGCCTCGTCGTGATCACGGGCGTGTCGGGCTCGGGCAAATCGACGCTCGCGCGCGACGTGCTATATGCGCGCTTGCGCGGTGCGCTCGATCCGCGGCGGCGCGAGAAGCCGCCGGGTACGGGCGTGTTGCAGGGCATCGACTTGATCACCCGCGTGCTGGAAGTCGACCAGACACCGATCGGGCGTACGCCGCGCTCCTGCCCGGCGACCTACGTCGGCTTCTGGGACGACATCCGGCGCATTTACGCGGGCTCGGACGAGGCCCGCATGCGCGGCTACACGGCCAGTCGCTTCTCGTTCAACACTCCCGGTGGCCGTTGCGAGGAGTGCGGCGGCCAGGGCCAGCGCACGATCGAGATGAGCTTCCTGCCCGATGTCAAAGTGCCCTGCGAAGCGTGCGGCGGACGACGCTTCGATGCGCCGACGCTCGAAGTTCACTGGCGCGGACGCTCGGTCGCCGACGTGCTGGCGATGAACGTCGAGGATGCCGTTGAATTCTTCCAGGCGCACACGCGCGTGTTGCGGCCGCTGATGCTGCTGCGTGACGTGGGTCTGGGCTACCTGACACTCGGCCAGCCCAGCCCCACGCTCTCGGGCGGCGAAGCGCAACGCATCAAGCTGGTCACCGAGCTGGCGCGCCTGGCGCCGGTTAAACCCGGGCGCCGCTCGGCTCCGCACACGCTCTACGTGCTCGATGAACCCACGGTTGGATTGCACATGGCCGATGTCGAACGCCTGACCAACGTGCTGCACCGGCTCGTCGACGCCGGCAATTCGGTGGTGATGGTCGAGCACAACCTCGACATCTGCGCCGAAGCGGACTGGATCATCGACCTGGGGCCCGAGGCCGGCGCGCGCGGCGGCCGCATCGTCGTTGCGGGCACGCCGGCGCAGATTGCCGCGCGCCGCGCCCGCTCGCATACTGGCGCCGCGCTGGCGCCATTCCTGCGAGAGCGGAGTGATCGATGCAACACGGACTCGTCTGCTGGAAATGCGGCGCTGATCTTGCCGCACTGACCTTGCCGTTGTCGCGGCGCGATGAGTGCGCGCGCTGCCGGGCCGAATTGCATGCCTGCCGCATGTGCGTGGAGTACGACACCGCGGTCGCCAAGCACTGCCGCGAACCCACGGCCGAGGAAGTCAGCGACAAGACGCGCGCGAATTTCTGTGATTTTTTCCGTCCGCGCCCGAATGCCTTCGTGCCGCCAGACAAGGCTGCCGTCGACACCGCGCGCGCCGAACTCGACCGCCTGTTTGGAAAACGGTAAGTCTCGGGCCTGACGGGATGCTAGGTGTTGCCGAGCCGCTCGGCGAGCCGGTTTATCAAGCGACCAAAGCGCGAGCCGCTCGGCGTGGCCCGCGGAGCGCGCGCAGCGGAGCGGCGCGATGAATCGTTGATCAACTCGCCGCGACCGTTGTCCACGTGCAGCTCGCTGGCGCCGAGAATCTCGAGCGTCTCCTCGAGTGACAGCGCGCGCTTTTGCGGACGCTTGCTGACCGGCTTCATGCCCTGCCCAACGCGCAGCTTGACGCGCTTGCCGCCGGGCGCGGTGCGCTTGGAGACGCCGACCGCGGCAATCGCGGCGCGCAACGCCGGCGACAGCTCGGGCTGCGCTTTCCCCGGCTGCGCCTGCTTCGTTTCCTCGGGCAACTGCAGCGCAGGACGGCTGCCGCTGGTGGCGGTGTCGGTCTGCACTTCCTCGATGAAATTGAGTTCCGGTCCCGCATTCTTCGCCGTGGACAACGACGGCAGCGGCTTCGATGTGGCTGCTCCGGCACGCGCGCGCTCACGCACGCTGACGGGCACGACGGAAACCGACGTGAACTCGGAACGCACGTACTGCGCCACCTGCTTGGCCGAAACCGCGTCGGTAAAGAAACCGAGCCGCAGGCCGTACCAACGCCGGCCGTCGCGATTGCCCTCGGCGCCGTACAGCGTGTACGCGCTGAAGATCGCGAGTTGGGGAATCTTCGTCATGTCGATCGACTGCACGGACCACAACAGCTGCACTGCAAACAGCGCGGGCTCAGCGCGCGGCACCGTGGGCGCCGTCGCGGCCGCTACTGGCTGGCGTTCGGCGCCGGCTTGAGCATAGATGGGCCTGGTCTTCGCGGCGGGCGCCGGGCGCACCGATTCAAGAATCTTCAGCACCGCCGGGCCCTCGAGCGTCGGCGCCTTTGCCGCCACCTGCGCTGCCGCCTTCAACGGCGCGGGTGGCGCGGCACGCATGATCGTCGGCACGATCGCGGGCATCGCCACGGTCGGCGCGATGGTGGTGTGAACTGCACTGGATTCGGTCGACACTTCGTCGAGTGAATTGATTGCCGCGCGCACGTCGCTCAGCGAACGCGCCGCAGCGGCCGCGTTGTCCTTCACTTTCGCTGCTTCGAAATCGACCATCGGCGCCGGGATGGCGCGCGGCCGATCGGGCACGAGTTCCAGCTGGATGACAGTCGCGGCATGCACTGGCTGTGCGACCGACGCGGGCTGCGCAACCGGTGCAACGGCCGGCGCAGGCACAACGGTGGCCACAGGCGTAATCGCAGGCGCTGGGGTAATCGCCAGCGCAGTGGGATTCGTCGGCGCTGGCGTCACCGTCGGCGCTGGCGTCACCGTCGGCGCTGGCGGTGCAACCACTTCGTGCTTGGATTGCGGCGCATCTTCAGCGGCAGCGGCAGCAGCGCGCGCGCGCAGGCGAATGCCAGGGGCGGCGCCGGCCCAGGCGCCGGGATACACATCGCGGACGAGATCGAGGATTTTTTCCGCTTCTTCCTGGGTTTCGAAATAACCCATGTGCAAACGGAAGCGCTCGCGGCCTTCCTCGAGGCGGCGCGAAACGAAGAACGTGAATCGCTTCAGCCCGGTATGCGTCGGTTGCACGAGCCCGACCGGCGTCGTGGAGGCGCACAGGTTGACGACAAAGCGGGGACTGGCTGCGGCCGGCGGCAGGAAATTGCCGGGAGGAGCTGCGTAGTTAGCGATAGAACTGCTGGCCTGCTGCATGCATCGATCCCCGTTGCGTCGCCCAAGTCACTGCGCGTGCGACCGGTTTTGCGGGGATGACACGCCGGCGCTTCGAGCGAGGCCGAGGTGGCAACCCCGCTATCCACTGCGATCAAATCGCGGAGGACCGGAGGCTTTGCGTCCCTGCCTTGCGACAGGTATGCCGGATACAGAACGTGACGCAGTGTGGCACGGTGACGCTGTAGGTCAAGTACTACGTAGGAGAGCCAGTTCACATCTGCCGCGTTCCGGAGAGTCCGGTCACAGTTCTGTCAAATCCAGGCTTTTTCAGCCTGTGGCGCGCAGTCGCGTGATCGCCGTGGCGCTCCGCCCCTGCAACAGGGCGGTGATGTCGGCGGCCGCGGCGGGGCGCGCGAAGTAGAAGCCCTGGGCGTAGTCGCATCGGCGCGCACGCAGGAATTCAAGCTGTTCCATCGTCTCAACGCCCTCGGCCACTACATGTTTGCCCAGTGCGTGCGCCATCGTGATCATGGTTTCGGCCAGCGTCGCGGCGGTGACGTTGTGCGCGACGTCCTCGATGAACGAGCGGTCGATCTTGATGGCCTGCACCGGATGCGCGCGCAGGTAGCCAAGCGAGGAATAACCGGTGCCGAAGTCGTCCAGCGAAAGATGGATGCCCAGCGCAGCCAGCCGGCGAAGCGTGGCCAGCGCCTCTTCATCGGCGAACACCGATTCGGTGAGTTCGAATTCGAGTTGGTCGGGGGACACGCCGGCGCGATCGAGCGCGTGACGCACCACCTTCGGAAAATCGGTCTGGCGCAACTGGTGTACGGATACGTTGAGCGCGAGGCGCGGCGGCGCAATCCCGGCCGCACTCCAATCCGCCATCTGCATGCACGCGGCTTCGAGCACCCACGCGCCGATGTCGACGATCAGGCCGCTCTGCTCGGCGGCGGGCACGAATTGGCCCGGATAGCGCATCGCTTCGCGCGGCGGCTGCCAGCGCAACAATGCCTCGAGCCCGGACAGGGCTCCGTCGGCCAGCGCGTACTGCGGTTGGTAGTACAACGAGAATTCGCGCCGCTGCAGCGCGTTGTACAACCCGCTCTCGGCCGCGAGCGCGGGCATGCGTTGCATCGCGCGGTTGTAGAACACGGCGCGGGCGCGGCCGTCGGCCTTGGCGCGGTACATCGCGAGATCCGCGTTGCGCATCAGCTCATCGAGAGCGGTGCCGTCATCGGGAAACATCGTGATGCCGATGCTCGCACCGGCGTGATGATCGCGTCCGCCGATGTTGACCGCTTCCTGCAGCACGTCGATCACGCGCGTCGCGACAGCTTGCGCGCTCTCGGCCGTACCGACGCTGCGCAGGATGATCGTGAACTCATCGCCCCCCAGTCGCGCCACAGTGTCGCCATCCTTGACGCAGGCGCGCAGCCGCTGCGCGACGATCTGCAGCATCTGGTCCCCGGCGCTGTGGCCGACGGTGTCGTTGACCTTCTTGAAGTGATCGAGGTCGACGTACAGCAGCGCGCCACGCTGGCGGCCCACCGCGGCGCTGGCGAGTTCCTGCGACAGGCGGTCGCGGAACAACAGCCGGTTCGGCAACGCAGTCAACGGATCGAAATGCGCCTGGCGATAGAGCTGCTCGCCGCGCGCGCTGTTGGACAGGGCGACACCGATGCGCGCGGCGCATTCGGTCCCGTACCCGGCCATCTCGGCTGCAACTTTCGGGACGTCGCGATAGCCGACGGCCAGCACGGCCACCAGCTTGTCCTGCGAGATCACCGGCCAAAGCCAGAAGAATTCCGCGCCCTGCCCGCGCAACGGTTCGAGCACGCTGTGCCGACCGGCTTCGAAGCGTCCGACCGTCAGGCCCGATTGCTCCTGGCAAAGCTGCGACAGCAACAGCGGATCGAGGCTGATGCGGCTCACCGGCGCGTGCTCGCCGGCCGCCGTCAAATATGCGCGGCCATAGTCGGTGGCATCCGGATCGAGCAACGCGAGCATCGCCGCATCGCAACCGGTGATCTTGCAGATGCGATCAAGCAGCGGATCGAGGCAGGATTCGAGTTCGGCCGATTCCAGCAGCATCCGGTCGATCTCATTGAGGCTCGCCAGCGCGCGCATTTTCTCTTCGAGCACGCCGACGGTGCGGTTGAAAGCCACCGCAGTCGCGCGCGGCGCGTCGCGCGACTCGCCCGGCGGCACGCGCTGGTAGCGTCCCGCCGCCAGTTCACCGATCGCAAAGCGCAATCCCTCCAGCACCGGTTCCCAGCGCGCGCGCAACGCGGCGCAGGTGGCGAGGATCAGGAATACGGCCAGCAGCAGCGGCACCGGCAGCACACCGGCCGCCTGCATCCAGTAATCCCAGCCCGATTCCAGTGGTGTGCTCGCAATTACCGCCCAGCGGCCGGCTGACAGGTGGGCCTCTTCCGGCAACAGCGCTGTGACGGCGCCGCGCCATTCGCGTCGAGCCACGCTCCAGGAACGCAGCGCGGTTCCTGCCTGGGTCCCGTCCACACCCGAGCGTTCGCGCGCGAACATCGACAGCAGGTCGCGCGGCAGTTCCTCGCTCGCCCGCAGCAGCGCGCCGTTGCCATCCAGTACGGCAAATGCACCGGCCGCGGAAGCCGCCTCGTCGTGGCCTTCCCAGAGCCAGTCCGGATTCAATTCGAAATACGCGACCGCCGGAGCGCCCGCAGCGCGCACCGCATGCAGCAAGTACAGTGCGGCACCGCCTGCGCCATGCGAGCGCAACAGCGTTTGCCCCGCGCTCAGCGCGAATTGATCGGCGGCGCCCAGCGGCAACGGCGCGGCAGACCTGCCGGGCGCGGCGATCACGACGCCGCGAAAAATATCGGAGCGAAGAATATGCGCGCGCAATTCGGCGCCACCCGCACCGACATCGCCACTGGTCACGGCCTGCACGACCAGCTCGCTCGCATTCAATCGAGTGCGCAGTTCGCGCGCGTAGCCGCGAGCTTGCGTAGAGACCGTGTTCATCGCCGCGCGTTCGTCCGCCACGCGCAGCGCGTGTGCCGTGCCGAGCGAAACCACGAGCAGCAGCACGGTGCACAGCAGTGCCATCGCCAGCCCCAGGCGCCTGCTCATCGACAGCGAAAAAATACCGGTGGGGATCGGCATGTATTGGCGGCGGGCTTGATAACTTGAGCCCCATTTAACGATAGCCGGGCGCCCACCAATGCGCGCCAGGTCACGATTGTGTGTTTATGTCCTGCCGATTGCGGAACGCGTCACACTCGCGATTTCGTCGCCGCCGGCTGGGCCAGCGCGGTAATTACCCGTCCGGCGTAGCGGTTGACACCCAGGCGGCCGGAGCGTGCAGCAGAGCGCATCGCCGTGGCGAACGTGCGCGCCGGAATCGCGCGCCATTGCTCGTAGCGGCCGAGCAGCAATGGATTGACCAACGGCATGACCACGCGGCCGACCATCTCGGTGATGCGCCACTGCTTGCGCGCCCCGAGTATCAACGACGGTTGCATCAGGTGCAGTGAGCGAAAGCGCAGCGCTTCCAGCGCGAGCTCGGTCTCGCCTTTTACGCGCAGGTAGAAATTGCGCGAGTCGGCCGCGGCGCCCGCGCTCGATATCACCACGAGCGTTCTTGCGCCGGCGGCCTGCGCGAAGCGGGCGAAGCGCAAAATCAGGTCGTGGTCGACGGCGCGAAACGCTTGCTGCGTGCCCGCCTGGCGAATCGTACTGCCGAGGCAACAGTAGGCGTCGTCGCAGGTTACGCCGCGCAGGTCGTTCTCGAGGTTCTCGAAACGCAGGATGCGATTGGCGAGCCGCGGCGCCTCGATTGACAGCGGCCGGCGGCTCAGAGCGATGACGCGCCGGTAATCGCTGCTTGCGGTCAGCACGCGCACCAGCTCGGTGCCCACCATGCCGCTGGCGCCCGCCACCAGCGCGATCGGACCGGATTCAGTCTGCATCGGGAGAGCTTAACCTAAAGCAACAACTCCATCTGCCGGCTGCCGGCAGGAGGACGGAATTGTGACAGGTCGAACTCGGGGAGCCGCCCGCCTTCGAGCTTGAGCCGCTTGCGCGCCAGTTCGAAGCGCGCGCGCAGCATGGCAGCCCATGGACCGTCTCCGCGCATGCGATGACCGAAACGCGGATCGTTGTCGCGCCCGCCGCGCGCCTGCTGGATGAGCGACATGACGTGCGCGGCACGCAGCGGCAGGTGTTGGTCGAGCCATGCACGAAACAGCTCTTTTACTTCGTGCGGCAATCGCAGCAGCGTGTATCCGGCGTACCGGGCACCGGCGGCTGCCGCTGCCTCGAGCAATGATTCGAGTTCGGAGTCGTTGACCGCCGGGATCATCGGCGCGGTCAGCACGCCCACCGGCACGCGCGCGGCGGCCAGCGCCGAGATGACGCGCAGCCGCGCCTGCGGCGAGGCCGTGCGCGGTTCGAGCGTGCGCTTGAGCTCCGGATCGAGCGTCGTCAGGCTGACCGTGACGCGCACCAGGTTGAGGCCGGCGAATTCCTGCAGCAAGTCGAGGTCGCGCAACACGAGCGAACCCTTGGTGACGATCGTCAACGGGTGCCGCGCCGCAAGCAGCACCTCGAGCACGTCACGCGTAACATGCAGGCGCTTCTCGACCGGCTGGTATGGATCGGTGTTGGCGCCCAGCATGATCGGCTGCGGCCGGTACGAGGGCCGCGAAATCTCTTCGCGCAGCAGCCGCGCCGCGTCAGCCTTGTAGAACAGGCGCGTTTCGAAATCGAGGCCGGGCGAAAGATCGACGTAGGCGTGGCTCGGCCGCGCGTAGCAGTAAATGCAGCCGTGCTCGCAGCCGCGATACGGATTGATCGATTGCGAGAAGGGAATGTCGGGCGATTCGTTGCGCGATATGACGCTGCGCGCCGCTTCAGGACGCACTTCGGTAGCTACGGAGTCAGGGGTTTCCTCCTGATACCACCCGTCATCAACCGATTGCGACTCGACACTGGCGAATCGACCTGCTGGATTGATCGTTGCTCCGCGGCCCTTCAACAAGTGCTCCATGGCACTACTGTACGGATATACAGTCTCAGCGCAAGTGCAATCCGCTTAGCCCAGGGTCGCGACGAATTGCACCAGCGCCTGCGCCACCTGCGCGGGTCGTTCGTGCGGCAACAGATGGCCGGCCTCGGCAATGCGGCCGACGCGCATCGAGGGCATCAACGAGCGCAGTCGATCCAGCGCATCAGCGCCAATCGCGCGCTGCATGTAGTCGGATTCCGCGCCGTACAGCAGCAGGAGCGGTGCCTGCACGCGCGCCCAGCAGGCTTCCAGGTCCGTGCGCGCGTAGCGGATCGGCGTCGGCAGTTGCTGGCGCGGGTCGGCGAGAATTTCAAAGCCGCCGTCGACGGCGCGCGTCCACGCTCTGGCGAGATAGCGCGCGTTCGCGACGGCTAAGCGCGGATTCGCGCGCTGCAACGCGAGCGCCAGCGTTTCGAGCTCCGGATAGCGGCGCGCAATCGGCGGCGCCTTCAGCGCATCGAGCCACGATTCCACGTACGCGGGAAATTGCGCATGCGGGAGTTCGGGCATGCCGAAACCCTCCAGGTTCGCGATCCACGCGACGCGCGCATGACGCACGCCCGCATAGACCGAGGCCACCGTGCCGCCCATGCTGTGGCCGATGAGCCGCACCGAACGATCGGGCGAAAGCACGCCAACGACCCAGTCGAGCTCGGCCACGTGATCGGCGAACCAGTACCGATCGGTGCGGCGCGCGCTGCGGCCGTATCCCGGCCAGTCGATGGCCACCAACGGCCAGTCATCCGGCAGCTGGTCCACGAGCAGTTGGAAACCGGCGCCGCAATCCATCCAACCATGCAGCAACAGGATCGGCGACTCATGCTGCGGGCCCCAATGGGTCAGCGCGATGCGGCCCTCGCGGCCGTCGAGTTCGGTCAGGCGCGCCGGGCGCCGCGGAGCGTAGTCCAGCCTGGGTCCATCAACGCTCACAGTATTCAACCGGCGAGAAAAGTGCGGTACGCGGGATTCGCGCTCTCGTCGGTAAACGGATAGCCGAGCTCGCGCAGGTGCCCGAGGAACAGCTCGCGGTCGGCGCGCGACACCTGGATGCCCGCCAGCACGCGCCCGCTGTCGGAACCGTGGTTGCGGTAGTGGAACAGCGAAATGTTCCAGGTGCTGCCGATCGCCTGCAGGAACTCGAGCAGCGCACCGGGTCGTTCCGGGAACTCGAAGCGGAACAGCATTTCATCGGCCATGCCGGTGCCGCGCCCGCCGATCATGAAACGGACATGGAGCTTCGCCATTTCATTGCTGCTCATGTCCACGACGCCGTAGCCCGCCTCGCGCAGCCGCGCTGCCACAGCGGCGCAGTTTTCCTGGCCTTCGCGCAGCCCGAAGCCGACAAACAACTGCGCGTGTTCGGTGCCCTGGTAGCGGTAGTTGAACTCGGTGACGCTGTGCTGGCCCAGCGCACTGCAGAATCGCAGGAAACTGCCCGGCTGTTCGGGCACCTCGACCGCGAGCAACGCTTCGCGGCCGGCGCCGAGGTCGGCGCGCTCGGCGATGTAGCGCAGGCGGTCGAAATTCAGGTTCGCGCCACTGCTGATTGCGACGTAGCGCTGCCCCGCCGGTGCGCCGCGCGCGACGTAGCGTTTGACGCCCGCGATTGCCAGCGCGCCGGCCGGCTCGAGCACCGCACGCGTATCCTCAAATACATCCTGGATCGCCGCACAGATCTCATCGGTGTTGACGACCACCACTTCGTCGACGAAGCGCTTCGCGAGCGCAAAGTTTTCCTCGCCAACACGACGCACCGCCACGCCGTCGGCAAACAATCCGACCTTGTCGAGCGTGACGCGCTTGCCGGCGCGGAGCGATTCGTACATCGCCGCGGCATCCTCGGGTTCGACGCCAATGATGCGCATGCGCGGATAAAGCTGTTTGACGTACGCGGCAATGCCTGCGATCAGGCCGCCGCCGCCGACCGGCACGAAGATCGCATCGATCTCGCCGCCGGTCTGGCGGATGATCTCCACACCGATCGTGCCCTGCCCCGCGATGACATCCGGATCATCGAACGGATGCACGAACACCAGGTTCTGTTCGCGCGTCAGCTCGAGCGCGTGCTCGAAGGCCGCGTCGAAGATATCGCCATGCAAAACCACCTCGCCGCCGAGGTCGGCCACGGCGCGCACCTTGATGTCGGGCGTCGTGCGCGGCATCACGATGACGGCGCGCACGCCGCGCTTGTGCGCCGCGAGCGCGACGCCCTGCGCATGGTTGCCCGCCGAAGCGGTGATGACGCCGCGGGCCGCGGCGGCCGAACCGAGATGCGAGATCTTGTTGTACGCGCCGCGCAACTTGAACGAGAACACCGGCTGCAGGTCCTCGCGCTTGAGGCGCAGCTCGTGGCCGAGCCGGCGCGAGAGCCGTGGCGCGTAGTCGAGCGGCGATTCGATCGCCACGTCATACACGCGGGCCGTCAGGATGCGTTGCAGGTAGTCATCGCCCATGGGGCGAAGCTTAAGCGATCGGCACCTCGCGGTGGACCTACTTCAGCAGGAAGCGGAAGCTCGTGCGGCCGAAGGTCACCAGGTCACCGGGCTTGAGCGGGCTGCGCGTGACGCGTGCGTTGTTGACGAATACGCCGTTGGTGCTTTCCAGGTCTTCGACGACGGTGCCGGTATTGGTATCCAGCACCACCGCATGATGCCGGCTGATGAAATCGGCATCGATGCACATATCGTTGTCGGGCGTGCGTCCGACGGTGGTGCGCCGGCCCAGCACATGCACGATGCCGGCATCGCCCTCGGTGCACACGAGGATGCGCTCGTGCACCTCGGTCGCCGCCTCCTGGCTCTCGAGCCGCGCGATGCGCACCGCGTGCTGCTGCAGTTCGGCCTCGCGGCTGCGAATGAGATCCTCGGCCGCGGCCAGGTCGCCGCGCAGCGATTCACTGGCGGCTTCCGCGGCCCGCAGCTGTTCGCGCAGCGCGTCGGCCGCGGCGCCGCTGTCGGCAAGATCGGTCTCGAGCTGCGAGGCGTGCCGTTGCGCAACCAGCGCAGCGGCCTGCGCCGCCGCAATTTCCTGGCGCGAGTTCTGCAGCTCGGTTTCCATTTCACGCGCGCGCATCAGGGCGACGGCGCCGTCATTGATCAATTGCTGGGCCTGCGTATGGTTGCGCTCTTCCTGTTCGGCCACGTGTGCCTCGAGCGCGCGTTGCTGTTGCCGCTGCGCCTCCAGCTGCGCGGCGAGATCCGATACTGTTTCCTCGTGTCCGCGCAGCATCGAATCGAAGACATGCCGGCGGCCTTCCGTGTGCTGCAGCACTTCCTGGTGCCGCGCGACGCGCCTGCGCAAATCCAGCAGTTCGGATTGGGTATGCGCCAGCGCGGTCTTGCCGCGCTCTAGTTCAGCTGCATGGGCGCCGGCTTCGCGCCGCGCCTGCTCGGCGCGTTTCTGCTCGCGCTGCGTTTCCAGGTCGACGTGTTGTTTCTCGCGCTGCGCAGCCTGGTCGACATGCTGCCGCTCGCGCACCGCATCTTGTTCCGTACGCTGCTGGGCGCGCTGTGTTTCCTGGCGCGTGCGTTCCGCTTCCGATTCCGCGCGCTGCGCTTCCAATTGTTCGCGATGCGCCGCCTGTTGCCTGGCCTGCGATTCCTGCTGT
>JBOHZW010000075.1:0-4328 GCA_050738715.1 Steroidobacteraceae bacterium
GCGTTGCGGTGCGCGACAACCCGATCGTGCAGACCGCGCAAGCCGCGTACCGCGACGCATTCGTCAACGCGAGCCGCAACGCGATCGTCGCACCGGTCACCGGCTACGTCGCGCTGCGCAGCGTGCAACTCGGCCAGCACATCCAGGGCGGCGAGCCCCTGCTCAGCATCGTTCCGCTCCAGGGCCTGTGGGTCGATGCAAATTTCAAGGAAGGGCAACTTCGTCACCTGCGGCTCGGCCAGAGCGCGGAAGTGCGCAGCGACCTGTACGGCGGCAGCGCGATTTTCCACGGCAAGGTGATCGGAATGGCTGCCGGTACAGGTGCTGCCTTTTCGCTGCTGCCGGCGCAGAACGCCTCCGGCAACTGGATCAAGGTCGTGCAACGCGTGCCGGTGCGCGTGTCGATCGACCCGCAGGACCTGGCGAAGCATCCGTTGCGCGTCGGCCTGTCGACGACAGTGACCATCGACACGCACGATCGAAGCGGCGCGATGCTGTCCGCCGCGCCGAACGCCGACAGCGGCGTGAGCACCGCCATCTATTCGGCCGACCTCGAGCGCGCCAACGCCGAAGCGGATGCGATCATTACGCGCAATTCAGTCGGCCGCCCTTGAGTCGCTGGCGATGACGCAGCGCCCGAGTACCCGCACATGACCGCTTCCGAACCGCGCGACGCCTCCGGCGAATACCTGCCGCTGCATGGCACGCCGCTCGTGCTGCTGACGATCGCGGTCTCGATCGCGTCGTTCATGGAAATCCTCGACATGACGATCGTCAACGTGTCGATTCCGTCGATCGCGGGTAGCCTTGCGGTCAGCCCTTCCGAGGGCACGTGGGCAATCAGCTCGTACATGCTCGCGGCCGCCGTCGTGCAGCCGCTGACGGGATGGATCGGGCGCCAGTACGGCGAAGTGCGCACCTTCGTCGCCTCCTCGCTCCTGTTCGTGCTGTTTTCGGCGTTGTGCGGCCTCGCGACCAGCATGCCAATGCTGATCGGCAGCCGCCTGATCCAGGGCCTGGTATCGGGACCGATGATGTCGGTGGGTCAGGCGCTGCTGTTGCGCAACTATCCGGTCAAGCTGCGCGGCCTTGCCCTCGGACTATGGGCAATGGTCGTCATCATCGCGCCGATCTTCGGTCCGATCATGGGTGGATGGATCACCGACAACCTGTCGTGGCCCTGGCTCTTCTATATCAACGTGCCGACCGGAATTCTCGCGGCGGTCATCATCGGCGTCGTGCTGCGGCGGCGCGAATCAACCAAGATGCGCACTCCGATTGACGCCATCGGTCTGGGCTTGCTCGTGATCGGTGTCGCGAGCCTGCAGTTCGTGCTCGACAACGGCAATGAGAAGGACTGGTTCGGTTCCGGCGAAATCATCCTCGCTGCGATCACCGCGGTGGTCGCGATAGGGTTCATGATTCCATGGGAACTGACCGATAAGCATCCGGTCGTCGACCTGCACCTGTTCCAGCGCCGTAACTTCCTCGTCGGCACCGCGACGATCGCGGTCGCGTATTTTGCGTTCATGGGCGTCAACATCGTGTTCCCGCTCTGGTTGCAGACGACGCTCGGCTACACGAGCACTTGGGCCGGGCTCGCCATGGCGCCGGTCGGCGTGCTTGCACTCGTGCTCGCCCCGCTGATCGGCCGCAACCTCCATCGCATCAACCTGCGCGCGGCCGCCTCGCTCGCGTTCCTGATTTTCGGGGTGAACATCTGGTGGGTCGCGGGGCTGAATGAGACCGCGAGTTTCTCGCAGCTGGCGCTGCCGCGGCTTTTCCAGGGCATCGGCGTGCCGTTGTTTTTCCTGCCGCTGAACCAGATCGTCATGGCCGGCGTCGGACCGGCGGAACTCGCCTCTGCGGCCGGGCTCAGCAATTTCATCCGCACGATTTCCGGCAGCATGTCGACCGCGGTCAGCGTGTACCTGTGGAACAACCGCACGGACTATCATCACGCGGTACTGACCGAACACATACGAGCCGATTCCAGCGCCTGGCTGGCTTTCCAGCACCAGTTAGCCGGCCGCGGCATGAACGGAGCCGCGACGACCGCGTTCACCGATCGGTTGGTGCAGCAGCAAGCCATGACACTCGCGGTCAGCGATGTTTTCTATTTGCTCGCGGTCATGTTCCTTGTGCTGATTCCATTCGTGTGGTTCGCGCGCCCGCCGTTTGGCGCGCCCGGCACGGGCGGTGTGCATTGACCGCCGGGCAGTACCTGGTGTACTAACATCGAACCTGACAGGGAGAACAACAACATGATCAAGACATCCACCGCCCCCTACGCCGCACTGATCCTGCGCGTCAGCTTGGGGCTCATGTTCCTCGCGCATGTGTACCTGAAGTTCGCCGTGTTCACGGTGCCGGGCTTTGTCGGCTACTTCGCCTCGCTCGGCCTGCCGGCAATCGTGGCCTACGCGGTCATCGCGCTCGAGCTGCTGGGCGGCATCGCCTTGATCCTCGGAGTCTATACCACATGGTTTGCGCTCCCGCTTGCGGTCGAGATGCTCGGCACGATCGTGTTTTCGCACGGCAAGAACGGCTGGATGTTCGCCAACCCCGGCGGCGGCTGGGAATTCCCGGCGTTCTGGATGGTCGCGCTCATCGTGCTTTACCTGCTGGGCGACGGCGCCATGGCGCTCAAGCCCGCGCCGCGCGGCTGAACGGCGCAGCTGAGCCACGCTGTCCGCCGCTACTTGAGGGTCGCCGCGACGGCGCGAACAAACTTGTCGGTGAGCTCCGAAAGTTCGGAATCGCTCGCGTTATAGGGCGGCGCGATGATGATTGCATCGCCCAGGCCTCCGCCCGCATTCCCGGCGCACGGAAATACGATCAGCCCGTCCTCGAAGGCCCGGCGGGCGATTTCCGCGCCGAGTCCGCGCTCTTCCGGAAACGGCTGGCGCGTTTTCGCGTCGCGCACGAACTCGATGCCGAGAAAAAAGCCGCGACCGCGCACGTCGCCGACTTCCGCAAAACGCTTGAGCGAATCGCGCAGCGCGGCGCGTAGCGACTCGCCTCGGGTGCGCACCCGGGGCAGGAGCGCGTCGCGCTCGATGATGCGCTGTACGGCAAGTCCCGCCGCGCACGCGGCGGTGTGCCCGGAAAAAGTATGTCCGGTCAGGATCGATCCGTGGGTTTCGACTATCGCGGCGGCGATGTCACGCCGGAAGATCGTCGCCGCAAGTGGAATGTATCCGCCGGCAAGTCCCTTGGCGACTGCAATGATGTCAGCCGCGACGCCGTCGTGCTCCAGCGCGCACCACGTGCCGCAGCGGCCCGAACCGCACATGACTTCATCGGCAATCAGCAGCACCTCATGGCGGCTGCACACTTCGCGCACGGCCTGCGCGTAACCGGGTGGCGCCGGCACGACGCCGCCGGCCGCGCCGACGACCGGCTCGAACACGAAGGCCGCGACGTTTTCCGGGCCCAGCGAGCGGATGCATTCGTCCAGCTCGCGCGCCAGCGTCGCCGTGAGGTCCGCGGGCGCGACGCCCTCCGGCGGGCGATAGGCATTGGCGGCCGACACGAACGACACGTCCAACAAGCTTTGCACGAAAGGCTTGCGGCGTTCGGCGAAACCGGACAGCGACAGCGCGCCGAGCGTGCTGCCGTGGTAGGAGCGCTCGCGCGCGATGAAGCGGCGTTTGCTGGGGCGGCCGCGCGCCGTCCAATATTGCAGCGCGACCTTCATCGCGCCCTCGATCGCCTCGGAGCCGCTTGAAGCGAACACGATCTGGCCGAACAACGGCCCGCAGTGGCGCAGGATCACGGCGGTCAGCTGTTCGAGTGCATCGCTCGTGAACAGGTAACGATAGCCGCAGGCCACCTGTGCGAGCTGCGCGGCGATCGCGGCGTTCACCTCGGCGTTGGCATGCCCCAGGCTGAAGGCCGCGGGGCCACCGGAACCATCGAGGTAGCGCTTGCCGCCGGCATCGAACAAATAGCTGCCTTCGCCACGCACGATGCGCGGCATGCCATCCAACTCCCAGCCAATTGCGCGGCTCACGGTCATCGAAAGACTCCTCGGGCCGCATCATATACGGCGTTCGTCGGAATACGCCTACATGCGACGCCGCAGGCGCGGCGCGAGCCCGCTGGCGCCCTGAAGCGGAATTCCAAATGGCAAATCGATATGAGCCGACCGGCTAGGATTGCAGCGGTGCGTCATGTGCAGAATCCCACCATGGAGCGATGAGTATGTACCGCCGAATCCTCGCCATGATCGCCGTCCTGTTGCTGGCAACGTTCGCGCTGCTGGCACCGCCGTCGCAAGCGGCGCAAGTCACGCTGCTCAACGTTTCCTACGATCCGACGCGCGA
>JBOHZW010000076.1:0-1763 GCA_050738715.1 Steroidobacteraceae bacterium
GTTGTGCGTGATGAACAGGAACTGGACCCGCGCGGACATCTCGCGCACGATGTCGCAGAAGCGGCCGATATTGTACTCATCGAGCGGCGCATCGACCTCATCGAGCAGGCAGAACGGCGCCGGATTCAAATCGAAGATCGAGAACACCAGCGCCACCGCGGTCAGTGCCTTCTCGCCGCCCGATAGCTGCGAGATGCTGCTGTTGCGCTTGCCCGGCGGCCGCGCCATGACCGCGACACCGGCGGCGAGCGGATCGTCGCCGACGAGCTCCAGGTATGCATGCCCGCCGCCGAACAGCCGCGGAAATTTCTCCTTGAGCCCCGCATTGACGCGATTGAACGTGTCTTCAAAACGCGCGCGCGTTTCCTTGTCCATGCGCTTCATCGCATCTTCGAGCGTGCCCAGCGCGTCGCTGACATCGGCAAACTGCCGGTCGAGGTAACTCTTGCGTTCGGACTGCTGCTGCAATTCATCGATCGCCGCGAGGTTCACTGGACCGAGCTTCTCCACGTCTGCACGGACTTCCTCGAGCCGCGTTTCCCAGTCGGCGACCGTCGCCTCGGCCGCCAGCCCCGCGGTAATCGCAGACAATTCGAATCGCGTCTCCGCGAACTGCTCCGCGAGTGTTTCGCGTCGCACGCGTGATTCCTGCGCCTGCATGCGCGCCGCATCCATCGCCACGCGCGCAGCCGACACGCGCTGTTCAGCGCTGAAGCGCCGTTGCTCGGTGGCGCGCAGCTCGAGATCGGCATCCTCTTGCGACTGGCGCGCATTGGCGAGGTCAGCCTCCACTTCAACTCGGCGATCAAGCGCGCTTTGCAGGCGAACGCGCAACTCTTGTACCGGCGCATCGCCATCGGCCAGCTCGGCGGTCAACGACTCATGCCGCTGCAGCAGCTGCGAGCGCTGTTCGAGCAGCCGCGCCGCCGTAGTCTGCATCGATTCCAGCGTCGAGCGGCGGCTTTCATGGCGGACCATCGCCTCGCGCAGCGCCAGCTGTGCGACCTGGGTCGCGCTGCGTGCACCGCTGGTGTTCTCGCGGTGCTGTTCGCGTTCGTCGGTCAGAATCGGGTGCTGGCTATCGAGCCGCTGCAGTTCGCTGAGCGCCTCATCAAGCGCGGACTGCGCCTGTGCGAGACCTGCACGGGCACGCGCCAGTTCGGATTCCACTTCGCCGCGATCACCCTCCAGCCGCGTCCGCCGCAACTGTGCGTCATCGCGCCGCGCTTGCATGGCGCCCAACTGCACGCGTAATTCGCCATGTTCCCGGTGCGCCGCCTGCGACTGCGCCTGGAAGTCATTGCGCTTGCGTTCGGTCAGTTGCGAGCGTTCGCGTAACCCGGCCAGCGCTGCTTCGGCCGCCTGGAGCGCCGCCGCCGCGGCGTCACTCTCACGGTTCAGCTGTTTGAGGCGCTGCGCGCGCTCGAGCACTCCGGCGTGCGGATCGCCGCCGCGCCGCAGGCGCAGCCAGTCGCGCCCCAGCCATTCGCCACCCGGGGTCACCAATGATTCGCCGCGCTGCAAGTTGCGCCGCTTGAGGAGCGCCTGAGGAAGCGAATCGCAGGTTTGCACGCGCGCCAGCATTGCCATGGCCGCATCCGGCCCTTGCGCCCGCGCAGCGAGCGTGCCTTCACCTCCGCTCTTCCCGCTGGCGCCTGTCTCGAGGAAGGTGATCGTCGCGCGCTCGAGGCGCAGCAATTCGTCGCCCAGTTGGTCCAGATCGCCGACGCACACCGCCTCGAGGTAGTCCCCGAGCGCGGTCT
>JBOHZW010000077.1:0-2488 GCA_050738715.1 Steroidobacteraceae bacterium
CGATCACCTCGAGCGCCAGCGCGACATCATGGGTGCCCGGTACGCCGCGCGTCTGCAGCAATGGGTGCACGCGGCGCGCGAGCTCCGAGCGTTGCGCGCGCGTCAGGTAGAAATCATCGAGTGACAACACGACGGTTGCAAAGCCGCGACTGTGCAGCAGCCCTTGCAGCGCGGCGGCCAGCGTGGACTTGCCACTGCCCTGCGCACCGCTGATCCCCACCGTGTAGCAATTGCCGCGCCGCGCGAAATCCTGCGCGCGGCGCGACAGCAGAGCAGCGACGTTTGCGATCGGCGCGCCCGGGGAGCGCGCTATTGGCGCTTCACTTTTTCGATGACTGCTCAACCAGCCACTTCGCGAGCGCGATGAACTGATCCTCGCCACCTGCTGTTCCCGGCGTCAGCCGGTACGTGCCGTTGATGATCAAGGTCGGCGTCGTGTCGGCCCGGTATTGCCTGATCTGCTCATCGGCCTGGCGCATCTGCGCATCTACGCTGAAGGAATGGGCGGCGCCAAGGAACTCACCGGGCTTCAACTTCGCCTCGCGCTCGTAGAACTGGGCCACATCGGCGAGGCTCGGGAGCGGGGATTTCATGTTTTTGCCGTCCATCGTCGCCAGTTCGCCGGTCTTCCAGACCGCGTCGAAAACGCGGTCGTGCATCTTGTCGGCGATGCCGAGCGACAACGCCGCGAAATAGGCGCGCTGGAAAACTTTCCAGTCTTCCTCCGGATGCCACGATGCCGGCAGAAATCGCCACTGCACGCGCGCCGCGGGCAGCGCCGCCTTGACCTTGTCGATGAGCGGATAAAAATGATCGCAGGCGGGACAGGCGTAGGAAAACACCTCGAGCACTTCCACCTTGCCCGGCGCAACCACCGTCGGCTGCGCGGGATTCACGAGGAAATAGTGCTGTCCTTCGATCCACGGCGACGCGGCCCGCGCGACTGACGTGGCGGCGAGCAACAAACCGGTCAACATCATCGCCCTGCGCATCGTCGTTCCTTCAGGCTGGTCTGCATTGCGGCAACGATAACATGCTCACGCCGGGGCGGTACCGAGCGGCACCCGCGCGCCGGTCCGGCTCGAGAGTCGCGCGGCCTCGATGAGCGCAAGCACCTGCCGCGCCTGCATCGCGGTCACGGGCGGCGCAGCGCCCGTCTCGATGCTCGCGCGTACCGCGCCGTAGAAAGTACGCCAGCAACCTCGCTCCGACGCCACGCTGCTTGCGGCTTGCGAGTCACCGACCGTCAACTGACCATGCATCGAAGCGGGTTCGAGGCCGAATCCCCCGCTGTCCGGCCGCATGCCGGCGCGCAATTGATCTTCCTGCGGATCAATGCCCTGCTTCACGTAGCAGGCGCGCTCGCCGCTGACGCGAAAGCGTGGCCGCACTTGCGCCGCCAATGCGCTCGCGCCCAGTACGAAGCGCATTCGCCCGCGCCCCATGCGGATTTCAAACGCGTCATCGACTCGTGCTTCCGCGCGTTGGCAGTACACGTCGGCCTGCAGCCAGTCCGGCATGCCAAGCAGCGTCAGCGCCTGGTCAATCAAGTGCGTACCCAAATCGAACAGCACTCCGCCGCCGTGCGCGTCATATTCGCGCCACCGATCGGGCACCTCCGGGCGAAAGCGATCCCAGTAGGCTTCGTACGTGTGCACGGCTCCGAGCTGGCTCGAGGCGATGAGCTGCTGCACCGTCAGGAAATCACTGTCCCAGCGGCGATTGTGAAATGGAACCAGCAACCGCCGCGCATCGCCGGCCGCGCGCATCATTCGCTCGGAGCCGGCAACGTCCAATGCCATTGGCTTGTCGACGACGACATGTTTGCCAGCCGCCAGGGCGGCCAGCACCTGCGGTTCATGCAGGTCGTTCGGGGTTGCGATGACGACGAGATCGAGTTGCGGCAGCGGCAGCAGTGCTGCGAGATCGCTGCAAACTTGCGCTGCGGGCAGCATTGCGTTAACCGCATCGCGCTGGCTCGAAACGACGCCGACGATTTCCATGCCGCTGGCCCGGATCAGTGGCGCGTGGAGCACGCGGCCGGCGAGCCCGAAACCGACCAGTCCAACTGCTATCGTCACGTCAGCGCCTGTTCAATCCATCGGCCATGGCATGGCTTTCGGAAGCCTCAGCGCCGATTCGGTAGTGCGGCGCTTGCTGCCGGCCTGGTCGTCCACCGCGCGCCACCATGGCGTGACGATTTCGACGTGCTCCGGCTCCACCGCTTCACCGAGCTGCGGCATGACGAGCCGCGCTCCGCTTTTCGGCGCCAACTCGAACAGCGTTTCCGCCGGCTGGTCCCAAGCATGCATCGCCAGGTTGAACGTACCCCAGTGCACCGGCAGAAACAATCCGCCGCCCAGGAGCGCCAGCGCCTGCAACGCATGCTCGGGCCCCAGGTGAATGTCACCCCAGGCCGGATGGAACGCACCCACCTCGAGCATGACGAGGTCGAAGGGCCCGAAGCGCGCCGCGATCGTTGCGTATT
>JBOHZW010000078.1:0-3695 GCA_050738715.1 Steroidobacteraceae bacterium
CGCTTGTTCAGCACGCTCTTCTGTAATCCCAGTATCGTCAACTCGCCATCGCGCAGCATCGCGACATCGTGGTTGTGGTTGAAAAACGCGACGCGTCCCTGCTCGGGGCTGTTCAACGCGTCCTGGCCAAACCACGGCGCAGTGTATGGGAGCCCCAGCAAGCCCAGCAGTGTCGGTGCGATATCGACCTGCGTCATTAGGGAATCGACGCGGCGCGGCACCAGGTTGCCGGGCGAATAGAACAGCAAGGGAATCTCGTAGGTGCGCAGCGGAATTTCCTGCCGGCCATAGACGCGCGCGCCATGGTCGGCAACGATGATGAAGATTGTCCGGCCGAACCAGGCATGCTTCGCCGCTTCGCGCAGGAAGTAGCCCTGCGCGTAGTCGGCGTAGCGCACGCCTGATTCGCGCCCGCCGCCGCTGGGCTTGATGCCGAGCGATTCAAGGCCGGTTCGAAACGTGAACGGCTTGTGGTTCGACGTGTTCATGATGTGAATGAAGAACGGCTGGCCGCTCGATGCGAGTTCGTCGGCGTGCGCGAGCGCCATGTCGTACAGGTCTTCATCGGCAACGCCCCAGATGTTCGCGAAGCGCGGCGTGCCGTGCATGTCGTTGCGGTCCCGGACCTCGTAGCCGTTACCCGAGTAGAACGCGTTCATGTCGTCGAAATAGCCGTAGCCACCATACAGGAAGCTGGTGTGGTATCCGTGCCGGCGCAATACCGCGCCGAGCGTCGCGAGGTTCTCGTTGCCGGGACGACGCACCACGGATTCGGTCGGTATCGGCGGAATCGACAGCGTGATGGCCTCGAGGCCGCGCACGGTGCGCGTGCCCGACGCATAGGTGTGGCGGAACCAGAGCGACTGCTGTGCGTACCGATCAAACTCGGGGGTCCAGTCGCGATCGGACCCGTACAGCCGGCTGAATTCGGCGCCGAAGGATTCGCTCGAAATCAGGATCACATTGAGCTTGCCGAGGCCGGTCGGGCGCGCCGCGAACGTGCGATCGAGGCGCCCTGCGCTCGCGTTCGCAAAGCTCCCGCCGCCGCGACCCAGCTGAGTCACCAGCAGCGCGTGGTTGGCCGCGCTGTCGCGCGTCGCGTACAGCGCGTGATAGTCGATTTCGCTGGTGCGCAACGCGCGGAAAAAACTCGACGGACCATTCGCGGCCAGTTCATTGGCGACGCGATTTGCCGACCAGCCGAGGCTGTTGGTCGAAAACACTGCAACCGATAGCGCAACGGCGGCGGCCAGCAGCAGGAACAGCCGCGTGCGTGCGCCGAAGCGCGCCACGACGCGCGTGCCGACGGTGAGCGGCGCGCGCAACAGCCAGGTCATCGTGCAAGCCAGCAGCGCGGCAGTCAGCATGACGCGCCCAACCGGGTAGGCGGCCCAGAGATCACCGGCCACTTCGGTCGGATAGATCAGGTAGTCGACCGCGACCAGGTTGAAACGCGAGTCGAACTCCTCGAAGAAATAGTATTCGGTGACGGCGCTGAAGATCATGCCGAACATCCACAGCGCCGTGCCGGCGAGCAGCACACCGCGCACGATGGCGCTGCGTTGCCAGCGATCCGGGAACAGCCACAGGAACAGCGCCAGCGGCGCGAGCAGGTAGAGGCTCTCGATGGCGTCAGCGACAAATCCCGCCGGAATGATCCAGAAAAGCGAGCCCGCGCCGACCTGCGCGGCGTGCCCGTAGACCCACCACAACGCCACGCGCGCGATGAATCCCAGCGCGATATACCAGAGCGCAAGCGTCAACCACGGTGCGAAACGTCGCAGCGCCCCCGCGGGGAACATATTCATCGGCATGCCGAACTACCCTCCCGCATCGGGAATGAGTATAACTCCGCCACGCGGCGCCCCCGCCGCCGAACAGAAAGGCCAGTATCCCGATGCTCAGCGTGTCCGCGGCGATCAGGCAGCGCATGTCGGTGCGCTCATTTCTCTCCACGGCCGTTTCGGCAGCGCAGTTGCGCGACTTGCTCGACACGGCGCGGTGGGCGCCGTCGGGCGGCAACCTGCAGCCGTGGAAAGTGATTGCGCTCGCTGGCGCGGCACGCGCGGCAGTGATCGACGTGGCACGCGGCGAACTGGCAAAGGCCGCCGATGGCGTTCCGCGCGAACAGGGATCCGACCTGGTGTATCCGCCCAAACTGTGGGACCCGTATCGCTCGCGGCGTTTCCAGGTCGGCGAAGACATGTACGCATTGATGGGTATCGCACGCGATGACCGGTCCGGCCGGCTCGCGCACGTCGCGCGCAACTTCGAATTCTTCGGCGCGCCGGTCGGGTTGTTCTTCGTCATCGATCGCCGCATGGGCCGCGCGCAGTGGGCGCACCTCGGCATGTTCATGCAGACGCTTGCGCTCGCCGCCGTCGAGGCCGGCTTGAGCACCTGCATGCAGGAGTTCTGGGGCACGATTCGCGAATCGTTGCACGCGCATTTAGCGCTGGATGAAAACGACCTGGTCTATTGCGCCATGGCGCTCGGATACGCTGACCCGAATGCGCCGGTCAACCGGCTGCGGTCAGCGCGGGCGGCCGTCGACGAATTCGCTTCGCTGCGCGGCTTCTGACGCTGGTTCCAGCGCGGCGTCGACGCGCGCGCGCGCCGCGGCGCGAATCTCGAGCCGCCGGTCGTTATCGGCGCGCGTCCACTCGGTGATCTCGGCGATGCTCCGTCCGCAGCCGATGCAGATGCCCTGGGGATCGAGCTGGCAGACATCGCGGCAGGGCGAGGGCACGCTGACGCGCGGCGGTTCGATCATGCCGGCTGTGCCCGGGCGGCCCAGCGCGCGAAAATTTCGTGCATGCGCGTAACCCCGTCGGTGAGCGCCGCTGGGCCGGGCTGCAGGATCTCCGGGGACTTGATCTCGTGCAACTCACCGCTACGGACGGCGGGAATGTCGCCCCAGCCGACGCGCGTGGCAACGCGTTCAGGGCGAAACCGCTTGCCGCACCATGAGCCGAGGATGACGTCGGGCTGTGCCCGCACGACCTCGAGCGCGTCGGCGATGATGCGGTCCTTGGCGAGCGAACAGACCGCTCGCTCGGGAAATACATCGACGCCGCCTGCCACTGCAATGAGCTCCGAGACCCACGCGATGCCGCTGATCAGCGGTTCATCCCACTCCTCGAAGTAGACGCGCGGGCTGCGCGGCAACGCAGCTGCCGCGGCGCGCAGCCGCTCGAGGTTTTGCTCCAGCCGTTGCGCGTATCGCTCCGCCGCTTCGAAGGCACCGACCATCGCGCCGAGCCGGCGCACATAGCCGAGGATGCCCTCGACCGTGCGATGATTGCTGATCCACACCTCGATGCCGTGACGGATCAGTTCGCGGGCGATGTCGGCCTGCAGGTCAGAAAAGCCGATCGCGAGATCGGGCTTGAGCGCGAGGATCTTGTCGATCTTGGCGCTCGTGAACGCGGAAACGCGTGGTTTTTCGCCGCGTACGCCCGCCGGGCGCACGGTAAACCCCGAGATGCCGACGATGCGCCGCTGTTCGCCCAGCGCGTACAGCACTTCGGTCGGCTCCTCGGTCAGGCAGACGATGCGGCTCGGATAGCGCGTGTCCATGCAGCGGCTAGAGCGCGTCCTCAGCCAGCGCCCCGGCCGCCCCGTGGACGATGGAGTACGCAAGCCCCGGCGCCTGCGACAGGACGTGATCCGCATAGAACCGCGCGGTGGAAATT
>JBOHZW010000079.1:0-5514 GCA_050738715.1 Steroidobacteraceae bacterium
AAGCTCAACATTCCGCTGCCGGCAGGGTCGGGCGATGCGGAGTTCCGCGCGGTGTGGCCGCTCGTCATCAAGCACCTCGAGCGGCACAAGCCGGAATTCCTGATCCTGCAGTGTGGCGCCGACAGCATCGAGGGCGATCCGTTGACGAACCTGCGATTCTCGCCGGCCGCTCATGCCGGCGCGGCGCGCGAACTGTGCGCGCTGGCTGACCGTCTTGGCCACGGGCGCTTGCTCGCGCTCGGCGGAGGCGGCTACGACCGCGGCAATCTGGCGCGGACGTGGGCGGGCGTGTTGGAGGCGCTCCTGGAACAGTAAGTAACGCGAATTCGGCTACAATTCCGCTCCTTTTCACGCTGCAGGGCCCGTAGAAAAATGTATTCCGCCAGCATGGACATCGCCGGGTTCGACCCGGAGCTGCACGCCGCGATCGAGGGCGAACGCCGCCGCCAGGAAGATCACATCGAACTGATCGCTTCCGAAAACTATACGAGCCCGCGCGTGCTTGCCGCGCAAGGCTCGGTGCTGACCAACAAGTACGCGGAAGGCTATCCGGGCCGACGCTACTACGGCGGCTGCGAATACGTGGACATCGCCGAGCAGCTCGCGATCGATCGCGCACGCGCGCTGTTCGGTGCGGACTACGCCAACGTGCAGCCGCATTCTGGGTCGCAGGCGAACGCCGCCGTCTACCTTGCGTTGCTCTCGCCCGGCGACACGATCCTCGGCATGAGCCTCGATCATGGCGGTCATTTGACGCACGGGGCGAAGGTCAATTTCTCCGGCAAGCTTTTCCACGCGGTGCAGTACGGCGTCGATGTGGCCACCGGACTGATCGACTACCAGCAGGTCGAACGGCTCGCGCGCGAGCACCGACCGAAGATGATTGTCGCCGGTTTCTCCGCGTATTCGCGCGTGCTCGATTTCGAGCGCTTCCGCGCGATCGCCGATGCCGTGGGGGCCTTGCTGTTCGTCGATATGGCGCACGTCGCGGGCCTTGTGGCCGCCGGGCAGTATCCGAACCCGGTGCCGATCGCAGACGTCGTGACGACGACGACGCACAAGACGCTGCGCGGGCCGCGCGGGGGATTGATCCTGGCGCGTGCCAACGACGCGATTACGAAGAAGTTGAACTCGACGGTTTTTCCCGGCACGCAGGGCGGTCCGTTGATGCACGTGATCGCGGCGAAGGCGGTCGCGTTGCTCGAGGCGCAACAGCCGGAGTTTCGCGCCTACCAGGTGCAGGTCGTCGCCAATGCGCGCGCGATGTGCGCGGCGTTGATGAAACGCGGACTGAAGGTCATATCGGGCGGCACCGACAATCACCTGTTCCTGGTCGATCTGGGCCCGCGCCATTTCACCGGCAAGGATGCCGATGCCGCGCTCGGCCGCGCCAATATCACCGTCAACAAGAACGCGGTGCCGAATGATCCGCGGCCGCCGGCGATCGCGAGCGGGCTGCGCATCGGCACGGCGGCTTCGACGACGCGCGGATTTCGCGAGGCCGAGGTGTGCCGCGTCGCCGACTGGATCGTCGACGTGGTCGAGGCCGAAGGCAGCGATGCCGTCGTGCAGCGCGTGCGCGGCGAGGTGATGGAGCTGTGCGCCCGGTTCCCGGTCTATCACGCGTGAGCATTGCAGTCCGCCGTCGCTGCGATGGCGTGACAGCCAACGGGCAGTAACCGGGACGCTCGCGTGCATTGCCCGTTCTGCAATCACGCCGACACTCGCGTGACCGACTCGCGCCTGGCCGGCGACGGCAGGCAGATCCGCCGCCGCCGTGAATGCCTCGATTGCGGCGAACGCTTCACGACCTTCGAGGCGGCCGAATTGCTGCTGCCGCGCGTCATCAAGAGCGATGGCAGCCGCGAGCCCTTCGATGAAGCGAAGCTCAAGGCTGGCATGGTCAAGGCGCTCGAGAAACGTCCGGTCGGGAGCGAAGCGATTGAGGACGCCGTCGCGCGCATTGGTCACCGCCTGCGCGTGCTCGGTGAGCGCGAAGTGCCCGCGCGGCAAGTTGGCGAGCTGGTCATGGAAGAACTGCGGCATCTCGATGAAGTGGGCTACGTGCGCTACGCCTCGGTGTATCGCAGTTTCCAGGACGTTGAGGCCTTCGGGGAAACCATCGACGGGCTGCGCAAGCAACGGCGCCGCAATCCACGTCGGGGCGAGGAACGCGATCAGCTGCCGTTGTTGCCGGGCGATGGCGAGCCGAACGAGAAACGGAAACGATGAACGCGTGGAGCGAAATCGACGCGCAGCACATGCGCCGCGCGCTGGCGCTGGCGGCACTCGGCCTCGACACGACAGATCCGAATCCGCGCGTGGGTTGTGTCTTGGTGCGCCACGGGCGCGTGGTCGGCGAGGGCTGGCACGAGAGAGCCGGTGGCCCGCACGCCGAGGCGCGTGCCCTGCAAGCGGCAGGCGAAGCCGCGCGCGGCGCTACCGCTTATGTGTCGCTCGAGCCGTGTGCATCGCAAGGGCGCACGCCCCCATGCACCGACGCGCTCATGGCGGCGGCCGTGAGCCGGGTGGTGTACGCGATTGGCGATCCCAATCCGAAGATGCGCGGCGGCGCGGCAGTCTTGCGCGCGGCTGGCATTGACGCCGCCGAAGGATTGCTGGCGGACGAAGCGCGCGAACTGAACATCGGATTCTTCAGCCGCCACGAGCGCGGACGGCCGTGGGTGCGCGTCAAGCTCGGCGCGAGCCTCGATGGCCGCACTGCGCTCGCCGATGGCAGCAGCCAGTGGATCACGAGCGAAGCATCACGCGCCGACGTGCAACGATATCGCGCGCGCAGTTCGGTGATCCTGACGGGCTCGACTACCGTGCTCAAGGACGATCCGTCGCTCAATGTGCGTAGTGACGCCGTTTCGCGCCAACCGCTGCGCGCCGTGCTCGATACGCAGCTGCGAGTGCCGCCGACGGCCCGGATGTTCACGCTCGAGGGTCCGGCCATGGCGTTCACCGCCAGCACCGATGAGGCGCGCATGAGCGCGCTGCGCCACGCCGGCGTGCGGATCGAGCCAGTGCCTTTGAATGGCAGCGGACTCGACCTCGTTGCGGTGCTGGCAGCGCTTATGGCATTGCCGGCCAACGAAGTCTGGGTGGAAGCAGGCCCGCGTCTCGCCGGTGCTTTGCTGACCGCACAACTGGCCGATGAAATCATTGTTTACATGGCGCCTTGCATGCTGGGGCCGCAGGGCTCGCCGCTCGCGCAGCTGCCTCCGATTGCGAGCCTCGCCGATCGCCTCGCGCTGCGTTATGTCGCCGTCGATCGGATTGGCGCCGACCTGCGTATCATTGCGCGGCCCGCTGCTAACAGCGGCGCCTGACTCGGAATACCAGCGATGTTCACCGGCATAGTGCAATGCATGGGCTCGATCAAGAGCGTGGAGCCGCGCGGCGGTGACCTGCGCCTCGACATCGATGCGGCGTGCGTCGATGCCGCGCGCCGTCAGCTGGGCGACAGCGTCGCGGTGGCAGGCGTTTGCCTGACAGTGGCGGAGCTCCGGCCGCACGGTTTCATTGCGGATGTGTCACGCGAAACGCTGGAACACACGACGATCGGTCAATGGCGCGCGGGCGAGCGCATTAACCTGGAGCCCGCGCTGCGCGCGGGAGAGGCGCTCGGCGGACACATGGTCTCAGGACATGTCGACGGCCGTGCCGACCTGATTGAACGCAACGGTGACGCGCGTTCGCAGCAATTGCGCCTGCGCGCTCCGCCGGGGCTCGAACGCTACATCGCGCGCAAGGGCTCGGTGACGCTCGATGGCGTGAGTCTGACGGTCAACACTGTCGACGGGCGCGACTTCGGTGTGAATTTGATTCCGCACACGCTCGAGGTCACGACGCTCGGGAAACTTACGCCCGGTGCAACGCTTAACGTGGAGATTGACCTGATGGCGCGCTATCTCGAACAACTTGCGATAAAATGACCGGTCTTTATTAATTACAGAACATAAACTTATAGATATAATCTCGAAATGGAATTAAACAGCACCGAAGAAATCCTGGTTGAGCTGCGCGCCGGCCGCATGGTCGTCATCATGGATGACGAAGATCGCGAGAACGAGGGCGACCTGTTGATGGTCGCCGAGAAAGTCGCGGCCGCCGATATCAACTTCATGGCGCGTTTCGGTCGTGGCCTGATCTGCCTGACGCTGACGCCGGAGCGATGCGCGCAGCTGCGATTGCCGTTGATGGTGACGGAAACCAACCGCGAGCAGCGCACGAATTTCACCGTGTCGATCGAGGCAGCCGAGGGCGTGACGACTGGCATCTCCGCCTACGATCGCGCGCACACGGTGCGTACCGCGGTGAGCGCCGAGGCGCGCGCCGAGCATTTGCGCCAGCCCGGCCACGTGTTTCCGATCATGGCGCAACCCGGCGGCGTGCTGACGCGCGCGGGCCATACGGAAGCCGGATGCGACCTTGCCCGGCTCGCCGGCTACCAGCCCGCGGGCGTTATCGTCGAGATCATGAATGAAGACGGCACCATGGCGCGTCGCCCGCAGCTCGAGGAATTCGCGCGCACGCATCGCCTGAAGATCGGCAGCATCGCGGACCTGATCCGTTACCGGTTGCGCAACGAGCGCTCGGTCGAGCGCATCGCCGAGCAACGCGTGCGCACCGAGTACGGCGAGTTTCGTCTGTTCGCGTACGAGGACCACGTCAACCGTGATGTGCACCTGGCGCTGGTGCGCGGCACGCTCGACGCCGCGGCGACGCCGTGCGTGCGCGTGCACCTGGTAGACACTTTGCGCGACGTGCTTGGTGTGCGCGATGCGAGCGGCGCGTGGACCTTGCGCGCAGCGCTGGCGCGCATCGCGGCCGAGCCCTGCGGTGTCGTCGTGATATTGCGCCAGGGCGAATCGCCGCGCGAACTGGCGGATGCGGTGCGCGCGCCGGCGCATGCCGAGGAACGACCCGAGCGAGGCCGGGCGCAAGCGGGCGGCGTGCTGCGCACGATCGGTGTCGGTGCGCAGATCCTGCAGGACCTGGGCGTGCGGCGCATGCAGGTGCTGTCGGCGCCAAAGCACGTGCACGGCCTCGCGGCCTTTGGCCTCGAGATCGTCGGCTATATCGACGACGCCGGTTAGCTATACTGATCGCATGGGAACAGCAGCGGATTCCACGCCGTCGAGCGCGGCGGGACTACGTGTCGCCATCGTGGCCGCGCGCTATAACGAGGAAATAGTCGATCAGCTCGTCGCGGGCGCGCAGGCAGCGTGGCGCGCAGCAGCGGGAGCGGACGATGCGCTGCGCATCGAGCGGGTTCCCGGGGCGTTCGAATTGCCGCTGGCCGCGCAGTTGCTGGCGCGCACCGGCAACTACGACGCGATCGTCGCACTGGGATGCGTCATCCGCGGCGACACGGCGCACTTCGATTTCGTGGCGGGCGAGTGCGCGCGCGGCCTGCAGCGCGTCATGCTTGCGACTGCCGTACCCGTTGCCTTCGGTGTACTCACGACCGAAAATGCCGCTCAAGCACGCGAGCGCTCCGCCCCC
>JBOHZW010000080.1:0-3157 GCA_050738715.1 Steroidobacteraceae bacterium
ACGTGCTGATGCGCGAGACGGGCGGGCAGGCATGAGTCGGCCGGCGTGGCTGGATCGCCTTCTGTGCCTCGTGGCGCGGTTTCCTGAGTACGGCATAGGCGCAGACGTTTTCGCGCCTCTCTATGGCTGATTCCTGGGGCCTGTATCGGTTTCTGGCGCGTGTCGCCGACGGGGCCTGACCGTGGGGCGGTAAGCAGCCAGCCACGCCATCTTGACGCGCACAGCGACAGCGGCGCGCCGTCATCCGTTGATTTCGTCGACGGGATCGCCACCGTCCCGGACCGCCGCGATCGCTTTGTCCAGTCGCCGCAGCAGCGCATTGAGGGTCTCGCCTTCACGACGCACGAGCATAGCCAAGCTGTTGTGGCAGTCGGCCGCCGTGGCAGCGCATTCGATCCCACCGATGGCGCCGAGCGTGATCTCGCCGCCATCGTCGATGAGCGCCTCAATGTTCTTCACTGCTGCACCCAACGATGCGGCAGCAACTCGTCGATGCGGCTGTTCAGGTGTGTCGGCAATCGCGTCAGCACGTCCTTGAGGTAAGCCCACGGATCGTGCCCGTTGAGCTTGGCCGACTGCACCAGGCTCATGACGACGGCGGCGCGCTGGCCTGCCAGTTCGCTGCCGCAGAAGAGCCAGGCCTTGCGACCCATTGCCCACGGGCGCATCAGGTTCTCGATGTGGTTGTTGTCCACCGGCAGCCGCCCGTCTTGCAGGTGGGCCGTCAACGCCGCCCAGTGGCGGATGCTGTAGTCCAGCGCCCTGGCAATCGCGCTGCCCTCGGCCACGCGAGAGCGCTCCAGCTCGAGCCAGACGAAGAACTCGTCCCACAGCGGCTGCGCCCTGAGCCGCCTGCATACCAGCCGATCTTCGGCACTCATCGCTCGCGCTTCGTGCTCGACGCGGTAGATCATCGCGATGCGCTGCACCGCCTGTGTTGCCACGGGGCTGCGGTTGTCCTTGATCAGTTCGTCGTACTTCCTCCGGGCATGCGCAAGGCAACCCGCTGCCTTGCGGTCATTGAGCCTCACGACGCTGTCGTAGGCGCTGTACTCGTCGCGCACCAGCGTGCCGCTCCACTGGCCCAGGAACGCGATCGGGTACTGCGCACCTCTGCCGACGCAGAAGTCGTAGGCCACGCCCGGCAAGGCATCGAAGCTGCCGCGCGCATAGGCCCAGATGTAGGCCCGCTTGGTCTTGCCGGCCCCGGGATCGAGCATGTTCACCGGCGTCTCGTCGGCGTGCAGCACCTGCGAGCCGAGCACGAACTCGCGGTGCGCGTCGAACAGCGGCTGCAGCTCCGCACCGCCCGCGCCGGACCACGCCGCCAGCGTCGAGCGCGGCGTGTGCACGCCGGACCTTGCGTTGATCGTCTCTTGCCGGTAGTACGGGATGTGATCGACGAAGCGGCTGACCAGCGTGTGCGCGACCAGCCCGGGCGCTGGCATGCCTTTGTCGATGACCTGCGGCCCGACCGGCTCTTGCACCAATTGCCCTTGACCTTTTTGTTGGCAGCACTTGCACACCCACTTGCCGCGGATGTGACGGTGCACGAAGAATTCGGCCGGCACGATGTCCAGCCGCTCGCTCACGTCTTCGCCGATGCGCACCATCGGCTGGCCGCAGGCAGGCGTCGGGCAGGCGGTGTTCTCCGGCTCGTGGTGGTGCTCCACGCGGCGCAGGTGCTCGGGCAGGGCCTGACGGCGGGGCGGGCACTTAGTAGGCGCCGCCTGAGCGGACTCAGTGGCCGGCACGGCGCCTTGCAGGGCCAACAACTGTGCCTCCAGGCTGGCCTGGTCCTCGGCCATTGCCTCGTCGAACATCTGCCGCTGCTCGGCGTTCATCGCTTCGGTCTTGGCGCCGAAGCGCCAGGCCTTCAGGCGGGCCAGCTCGAAGGTGATCTTCTCGAGTTTGGCGTCCTTGAACTTGAGGGCTCGATCTTGAGCTGCGATGTGCTTGTCGCGCTCGTCGAGTTGCTTGCTTTGCTCGACCAGACTTGCCAGCATTTGCTGGGCCACCTGCGCCATCACCTCAGGCGCCAGACCGCGAAGGTCTTGGGCTTGGAGGGTGCGCACATCGAGCATGCGCATAGTGTGCCCACGCCCCCGCGTTGAAGCCATTCGGACATGCGCCAATTGCCCTGCGCGGGGCGCGCGATGTCGAATGACAACGCCGCAATTGCGTCCGCAATTACAAGCGCGTGATGACCTGCATCTGCGCCAGCCGCTGCCACGGCAAGCCCAGCACCAGGGCGTCGAACTGCGCTTGCGTCAAGGCCATCGGCGTTGCCCCGGTGCTCATCTGGCGTGGCCACACGAAGCGCCCGGCGTTGAGCCGCCGCGCCGCGCACCACACGCCGAAGCCGTCGTGCACGAGCAGCTTGATGCGGGTACTGCGCGCATTGGCGAACAGGTAGCCGTGGTGCGCCCGGGCGCTCCCGAAGACTTGAACCACGCTGGCCAGCAGCCGCTCGGCACCGGCGCGCATGTCCATGGGCTCCACTGCGAGCCACAACGCGTCGATACGGATCACCGCAGCAACTCGCGCATCCAGACCGCGCACTGCGCCGCCTCGGCGATGGGCCAGCGCACGGTGATTGCAGTCGCACCTCGGCGCAACTCGATGTGGATGTCGGGCGCGGGCTGCGCGCACGGCAACTGCACCGGCACGAAGGCCGGCGGCTGGGCAACGCCGCTCACGAAGGCGACCAATCGCTCGCCGCCAGTCGAGCCTTGCTCGGCTGCGACAACCCAGCGGCGCGCCAAGTTCGCGTTGACGCCATTGGCCATTGCCACCGCAGCGATCGATACGCCGGGCTGCCGGCACGACGCAACGACCTGCGCCTTGAACTCGGCGCTATGCGTGCGACGCCGTCGACGTCCATCGCTGATTTGGTTGGGAATAGTGTTCACGTGTCCACGGAGAATTAGGTGGACACGAGACTCCTATGCCATTCGCTGGAAATCAAGATGGGATAGCTGGCCGCTTACCCTCCTTCATCAGAACACTACCAACTTTCTAATGTACGTGAAAACGAGGCATGGTCATGGAGCTGGTGGTGCCTTGGAGGGCGTTGCTCGGACTGATCGAACCGCACTATCCGGTTGCGGGCCGCGGCCGCGTTGAGCGACCCGGCGATGGAAGAGGCGCTGTACGA
>JBOHZW010000081.1:0-6866 GCA_050738715.1 Steroidobacteraceae bacterium
CGCGCCGTTATCACCTGCTGAAATTCGATGAATTACGGGTGCCGCTCGCGCCGCCAGCACCGACGCCGACACCGACGCGGCTGGACTCGCTCCCGACCCGGACGTTGATCTCCAGCACGCAGATGGCGGACCGCGCGGAACTGCAATGGCGCGTCGGCTACCCGTTGATGGTGATTGTCGTGGCGCTGTGCGCCGCACCGCTCGGGCGCCTGCGCCCGCGCCAGAGCCGCTACGCCCGCGTCTGGCAGGCGGTGGTGTTCTTCGCCATTTATGGCAACCTGGCGATCGCATCGCGCACCTGGTTCGAGCACGGTGCGACGCCTGAGGTGATCGGCATCTGGTGGGTGCACGTGCCGTTCCTGGTGCTGGCCTGGTTTCTCGCGCGGCGGCACGCATGAACCTCGTAGACCGATACGTGGCGCGCACCGTGCTCGGCGCGATTGCGCTGGTCATGGCGGTGCTGCTGGTGCTCGGAGCATTGTTCAACTTCATCGACCAGCAGGCCAGCGTCGGCGTAGGCCACTACGACATGATTGAAGCGTTGGCCTACAGCCTGTTGAACCTGCCGCGTTTCGCGCTGAACGCTTTTCCGGCCGGCGTATTGATCGGCGCAATGCTCGGTATCGGCGCGCTCGCGCGCAGCCACGAATTGACCGCCGTGCGCAGCGCCGGCATGTCGCGCTGGCGGCTCGCTGCCACGATGCTCGGGTGTGGGCTGCTGTTGCTTGTCATCGGGCTCGTCATCGGTGAATTCATCGCACCACGCCTCGAGCAATACGCGGATGAGCGCAAGGCGATTGCGCGCGACGGCAACGTGAGCCTCGCCGGTTCCGGCGGCGCCTGGGTGCGCGACGGCAACCTCGTCATCAACATTGCCGAGCGATCGAGCGCCGTGGAATTCGGCGGCGTCATGGTTTTTGAACTCTCCCCCGACAACCGGCTGATATCCGTGGCGCATGCCGACCGTGCCGACAGCGGACCCGGTAAGTCCTGGCAGCTGGGTGGCTACACCGAGTCGCGTTTTGCCGGCGACACGGTCAGCTCGCAGAGCGACGCGCGGCGCGAGCTGCATACGGCGGTCAGCGACACCTTCCTGCAGATGGCCGTGGTGCAGCCCTCGGAGATGGCGCTGGCCGAACGGCTGCGGGCGATGCGCTACCTGCGTGCCAACCGCCAGGATTATCGCCCGTACTCACTGGCATTCTGGTCCGGGCTGGCGCGGAGCGCCGCGATTCCGCTGGGGGTGCTGTTCGCGCTGCCCTTCGGTTTCGGCAGCATGCGCTCGGCCGGGAGCGGCGCGCGCACCACGCTCGGCCTCGTCATAGCGCTGGTGTATTTCTTCCTGCAACGCACGGTCGAGAGCGGCACGGTGGCCTTCAGCCTGAATCCGTTGCTGTTGGCCTGGGTGCCGACGTTCCTGTTGGGAACGGCGGCCATGGTGCTGCTGCTGCGCACGCGCTGAATAATTTCCCCGCGGCTGCATCCAGCGGCCGCGGCAGCCCGTATATCCTTGCATGAACGATACGCAGCGGGTTGTCGACTGGGTCGAGCGCGGCTGGGCGCCGGATTTCGCCATCATGCAGGGCATCCGGGCGCTGGTGCGCTCGCGCCTGCGCGAGTTGCGGCCCAATGACCCGGCCGCGGCGGGCGAACTCATCGAACGATTCGTTGCGCAGATGGACTCGGCGCCGGTGGCGTTGGTGCCCGCGCTCGCCAACACGCAGCACTACGAAGTGCCTGCCGACTTCTTCGCGGCAGTCCTGGGACCGCACCGCAAATACAGTTGCTGCCTGTTCGAACACCCGGACACGACACTGCCGACGGCCGAGGCCGAAGCGCTGCGCGTGACCTGCGAGCGCGCCGGGCTCGCCAATGGCCAACAGGTGCTGGAACTGGGTTGTGGCTGGGGGTCGCTGTCGCTGTGGATGGCGGCGCACTATCCGCAGAGCCAGATTACTGCTGTGTCGAATTCACATTCGCAGCGCGCCTACATCGAGCGCTGCGCGGCCGAACGCGGCCTCGCGAATCTCAGCATCGTGACCTGCGACATGAATGAGTTCGATGCAGGGCGGGAATACGATCGCGTCGTATCGGTGGAGATGTTCGAGCACATGCGCAACTGGCGCGTGCTGTTCGAGCGCGTGGCCGGATGGCTCCGCGCCGACGGACGTTGTTTCGTGCACGTGTTCTGCCATCGCGCCGTGCCCTACGCCTATGAGGATCAGGGCCCGGGCGACTGGATGAGCCGGCATTTCTTCAGCGGCGGCATGATGCCGAGCGACGAACTGCCATTGCGCTTCCCCGATCACCTGCAGCTCGAAGCCCGCTGGCGCTGGGATGGCCGGCACTACCAGCGCACCGCCAATGCCTGGCTCGCCAACATGGACCAGCACCGCGCGCAGGTTTGGCCGATCCTCGAGCGCACTTACGGGACCGCGGCGGCTCGGCGCTGGTGGTCACGCTGGCGCATGTTCTTCATGGCTTGCGCCGAGCTGTGGGGTTACGACGACGGGCGCCAGTGGTGGGTGAGTCACTACCGCTTCAAGCGCCGGACGCGAACCGACGCATGAACGTATACGCTGCTCCTTCTACGTCGCTGCTGCTGGCCAATATCGTCAGTTTCCAGGCCGCCTGGTTCGCTTGCGTGCTTGGCGCCGCGCGCGGCTACACGTGGTTTGGGCCCGCTCTGGTGCTGGTGATTGCCGCGGCCTGGTTAGTGGCCGCGCCACGGCCGCGCGCGCTCGCCGCGGTGCTCGCGCTCACCGGCATCGTCGGCTTGTGCTGGGACAGTTGGCTGTCGGTGCTGGGTTTCATCGGCTACGCGCCCGGACCCATCCCCGCGCCGTTCGCGCCGCTGTGGATCCTCGCGCTGTGGGTGTTGCTGGGCACGACGCTGCATGTCTCGCTGCGCTGGCTGCGCGGCAGGTGGTGGCAGGCTGCGCTGCTCGGCGCGGCGACGGGTCCGCTCGCCTACCTGGGCGGAGCGCGACTCGGCGCGCTGCAACTGCTGCGACCCGCGGCGGCCTTGTGCGCCGAAGCCATCGGCCTGGCCGTGTTGTTGCCGCTGCTGGTGGCGCTGGCGAGGCGCTGCAATGCCTGAGCCACAGCTGCTGCACACCTGGATCCTCGCGCTTGGCGCCATCGCGATACCCGCGGCATTGTGCTGGATCGCGAGCATTCCGTTGCGCGATGTCAGCATCGTCGATCGTGCCTGGTCACTGCTGTTTGTCGCTGCAGCGTTGGTCTACGCGCTTGGAGTTGGCCCGGCGAAGCCGCGTGTGCTGCTCACGGGCGCGCTGCTCGCGGCGTGGGCGCTGCGCCTGGCGCTGCACATCACGGTGCGCAACTGGGGTCACGGCGAGGATCGCCGCTACCAGCAGATACGCCGCAATCATGAGCCGGGCTTCGCGTGGAAGAGCCTGTACATCGTGTTCGGATTGCAGGCCGTGCTGGCGTGGATCATCTCCCTCCCGTTGCTCGGTTCGATGGCCGGAGACCGTCCGCCGGGCTGGCGTGATGTGCCTGGTGTTGCGTTGTGGTCGGTCGGTTTCGCCTGCGAGTGGCTTGCCGATTCGCAGCTCACCCGGTTTCGCGCCCGCAAGACCCACGCAGGCGCCGTGCTCGACACGGGCTTGTGGCGCTACAGCCGGCATCCGAACTATTTCGGCGAGTGCTGCCAGTGGTGGGGTTTCTACCTGCTCGCCGTGTCAGCCGGCGCGTGGTGGACGATCGTTGCGCCGCTGCTGATGACGCTGCTGCTGTTGCGGGTCTCGGGCGTGGCGCTGCTCGAACGCGACATCGGCGCGCGGCGCCCGGCCTACCGCGATTACGTTGCGCGCACCAACGCGTTCATTCCAGGCCCACGGCGGGCGGCGCGATGAAAATCGCGGTCATCGGCGCCGGCATTACCGGCAACGTCGTTGCTCGCGGACTGTACCGGCGCCACGACGTGAGCGTGTTCGAAGCCAGCGATCACATCGGCGGCCATTCGCACACGCACCAGGTTGAAGTCGGCGGCCGCACGCTCAGCGTCGACACCGGATTCATCGTCTACAACGATGCGACTTATCCGCGTTTCAGCGCGCTGCTGGCGGAGCTCGGCGTCGCGACGCAGGAAACTGCGATGAGCTTCAGCGTGCGCAACGAGATGAGCGGGCTGGAGTACGCGAGCACCTCGATCAATACGCTGTTCGCGCAGCGGATCAACCTGCTGCGGCCGCGCTTCCATCGCATGTGGGCCGAGATCCTGCGCTTCAATCGGCACGCCGCCGCATTCCACGACACGCACGCGCACCAGGAGTGGACGCTCGGCGACTACGTGCGCGAACAGCGCTACTCCGATCGGTTCGTCGGCGACTACCTGGTGCCGATGGCCTCGGCGATCTGGTCGGCGGCGCCCGCCGACATCGGCGCAATGCCCGCGCGCTTCCTGATCGGTTTTTTTCGTAACCACGGCATGCTGACCGTCAACGACCGGCCGCAGTGGCGCACCGTTTGCGGCGGCTCCGCACAGTATGTCGCGCCGCTGGTGGCGCCGTTTCGCTCGCGCATCCACCTGCGCACGCCGGTGCTCGGCGTACGCCGCGGCGCAGGCGGCGTCGTGGTGCGCATCAAGGGCGGCGAAGCGCTGCGCTTCGACCGCGTATTCTTTGCCTGCCACAGCGACCAGGCGCTGGCGCTGCTGGAAGATGCTTCACGCACCGAGCGCGAAGTGCTCGGTGCAATGCCCTACCAGGAAAATGAAGTCGTGCTGCACACCGATGCACGGCTCCTGCCGCGGCAGCGGCGCGCCTGGGCCGCGTGGAACTATCATGTGACCGCCACGCCGACGACGCGTGTGTGCGTGACCTACAACATGAACATCCTGCAGGCATTGCCGATCGAGCAGGCGGTGTGCGTGACGCTGAACCGCGCTGATGCGATCGATCCCCGCCAGGTGTTGCGGCGCTTGAGTTACCAGCATCCAGTGTTCAGCCGCGAGGCGGTGTCCGCGCAGGCCAGGCTCCCGGAGATCAACGGCGCCGACCGCGCGTATTTCTGTGGCGCGTATGCGCGCTATGGTTTCCACGAGGACGGCGTCGTCAGCGCGGAATCGGCGCTGGCACAATTCTCAGGCGAGGAATTGCTTGGACAGCGCGCTCTACATCGGCTGGCTTAAGCACAGGCGCCGCGGCGCGCGTGTGCACGCGTTCCGCTATCCGCTGTTCATGGTGCTGCTCGATCTCGCTGAGCTCGATCGCGTCTTCAAGGGCCGTTGGCTTTGGGGCGTCGAGCGGCGCACGGTGGCTGCGTTTCGTCGCGCGGATCACTTGGGCGATGCGCGAGTGCCGCTGGCGCAGAGCGTTCGTGAGCTGGTGCAGCGCGAATGCGGCCTGCGCCTGGAGGGTCCGGTGCGGTTGCTGACGCATCTGCGCTACTTCGGTTATTGCTTCAATCCGGTCAGTTTCTACTACTGCTTCGACGTGGCCGGCGAGAACGTCGTGGCGGTCGTCGCAGAGGTCAACAATACGCCGTGGGGCGAGCAGCACTGCTACGTGCTCGATGCGCAGACCGCCGACCGATCGACACCGCTGTCGCGCTGGCGGACGCCCAAGCGCATGCACGTGTCGCCCTTCATGCCAATGGACCTGCAGTACGAGTGGGCGCTGGCCGCACCGCGGCGTCGATTGCAGGTGCAGATGCGATGTCGCCGCGATGGCGCGACGGTTTTCGAAGCGGACCTGGCGTTGCGCCGCCGCGAACTGACCGGAGGTGCGATGGCGCTGACGTTGTTGCGCTATCCATGGATGACCGCGCGCGTCATCGCTGCGATCCATTGGCAGGCCTTGCTGCTATGGTTCAAGCGCGTGCCGTACCACGCTCATCCGGCCGCGACCAGCGGCACGACGAAAATGACCGGTCCGGTGGTGTGACCGGTCGGCGAGCCGCCGAGTGGCTCGACACTGACCGCCACTTGCTTCGATAACGCCAACGCGCGCCGTTGCGCAGGACTCAGCACACGCGCCAGTTCGCCGCGCACGGGCATGACGCCGAGCGACACGGCAGCTTCACCCGGCGGCAACGCCCACAACTCGAAATCGCGATCGGCAGCTTTGGCCGCCAGATGGGGGCTGCGCACCACGAGGCGATCGCGCTGCGCGTAGAGCTCGACGCGCCACTGCAGGGCGCCGGCGCTGTTGTTGATGAGGGCCAGCCGATCGGGAGCAACCGTCCGCATCGCCGGTCCGTACAGCAGCAGTGAAGCGCTCAGCGCGATCACTGCCAGCGCCGCGGCCCACCGCGCCGGGGCCGGCGTGGACAATGACAATCGCCGCTGGATCTTCGCGAGCAATCCCGGCGGCGGCGCGACGGCGCGCTGCCGCAGCACCCAGGGCGCCAATTGTTGCTCCCAACGCCGGATGTACTCATCGACCAGCGCTGAGGCACCGCGCCAGCGCGCAAAGCGCGCTCGCGCGCGGCCGCGCAGTGTGCCGAGCACGTATTCGGCAGCGAGCCGGTCGATCCATGCTGCGTGCTGAGGCGCTGGACGCATAGCGTCAGGACTCCAGGCACTCGCGCAGCGCAAACAACGCGCGGCGGATCCAGCTCTTCACGGTGCCGAGCGGACTGCCCGTCAGCTGCGAGATTTCCTGGTGCGAACGGCCGTTGATATAGGCGAATTGCAGGCAGCGCTGCGCTTCGTCCGGTAGCTCCCCGAGGCAGCGCTCCAGCAACGCGCTCGGCGGGGAGCTTGTTTCATCGGCAGCGCCTCCGGAGTCGCTCTCGGCGGAGTCGGGCAATTCAGGCATCAGCACCGGAGCGGCGCGTTCGTGGCGCAGCAGGTCGATCGCGCGATAGCGCGCGATGCCAATCATCCAGCCCAGCGC
>JBOHZW010000082.1:0-2028 GCA_050738715.1 Steroidobacteraceae bacterium
GCGCACGCTGTTCATCATCTGCTCCAAGACCTTCACGACGCTCGAGACCCGCAGCAATGCGATGGCGGCGCGCAGCTGGCTGCAAGCGAAGCTCGGCGCGGCGGCGGTGCCGGCGCATTTCGCGGCGGTGTCGGTCAATGCGAAGGCGATGGACGAATTCGGCGTGCATCCCGATTACCGGTTCGCGATGTGGGACTGGGTCGGCGGCCGGTACTCGGTCTGGTCATCGATCGGTCTTTCCCTCGCCATCGCGATCGGCGCCGAAAACTTTAGGGCTTTCCTCGGCGGCGCCGCCGAGATGGACCAGCATTTCCAGACGGCGCCCTGGCACGCGAACCTGCCCGCGCTCGCCGCGATGCTCGCCATCTGGAACATCGATTTCCTCGCGCTGCCGACGCTGGCCGTGCTGCCGTACGACGATCGTCTCTCGAGACTCAGCGCTTATCTGCAGCAGCTCGAGATGGAGAGCAACGGCAAATCAGTGCGGCTCGATGGGAGCCCGGTCACCGCGCCGACATGCCCGGTGATCTGGGGCGAACCGGGTAATAACGCGCAGCACTCGTTCTTCCAGCTGTTGCACCAGGGCAGCGCGCGCGCCGCCATCGATTTCCTGTTGCCGGTGAATTCCTCATGCAACAGCCAGCAGCAGCAGGATCTCGCGATCGCCAATTGCCTGGCACAGGCCGAGGCTTTTGCGTTGGGACAGAGCGCCGCGCAGGTCGAAGCGGATTTGCGCAAGCAGGGCCTGGATGCGCGGCGCATTGCCGAGCTAGTGCCCCACAAGGTCCACGCCGGCAACCGGCCATCCACCCTCATACTGTTCTCTCGATTAAACCCTGCAACGCTTGGGCGGTTGATCGCGCTCTACGAGCACAAGGTGTTCGTGCAGAGCGTCGTGTGGGGCATCAACGCCTTTGACCAATGGGGCGTGGAACTGGGCAAGAAATTGTGCGACTCGATCGTGCCGCTGGTGCAGCGGCCTGAAACGGCCACCGGTGCATCCAGCTCCCTGCGCGGGGCGCTCGATTACATCGCGCGCGAGCGGGGCTGAAGCCCGGCAAGCAGCGCCCGCGCGGTCAGGTGAAAACTGTCGATGTCCTTCAACGGACGCGCAATCAGCATGGCGCCTTCCAGTCCGCCGAGCACGACGCGCGCCGCGTCGCCGTCGCTCCCCTGCGGTGAGAGCGTGCGCGCGGTGCGGCCAGCAGCGATGACCTGTTCCAGCCAACCGTGGTTGTCGTTGAAGAACTGGCGCACGGTCTTCTGCATCGGCTGCGGCAAGGTGCCGAATTCGGCCGCGAGCATCGCTCCGAGGCATAGCCGGTCTTTCGCCAGCACATCCGCATAGAGCTGCGCGAAGGCGGCCAGCCGTTCGGGGGCCGCGGGCTTGTCCGCGGCGATGCCGGCCAGCGCGTCACGCGTCTGGCCGGCGTAGCGCTCGATGATCGCCGCGCCGAGCGCCGCCTTGGTGCTGAAATGGTGATGGAGGCTCGCTTTGCTGATGCCGATCTCGCCGGCCACGTCCGCGTAGCTGAAACCGTTGTAGCCGCGCTTCTGCATCAGCCGTTGCGCGACATCGAGGATGCGATCCGGTGTCGTCGGCGAGCGTTTCGGTTTCCGGCTCTTCATCGTGGCGGGCATGCTTGTGTCCATACCTACTAGTAGGTAGATTCCGTCACGGCCGCATGGGCACAAGGACTATGCCATGGCAGATCGTGATGTAGACCTCAATTCCTTCCTCGACCGTGCGATCGGCGACCTGGGCGCCGCAATGAGCGCCGTACTGGTCTGTATCGGTGACGAGCTGGGTTTCTATAGGGAACTGGCGCACGGTCCGCTCAACGCCCACGAACTGGCGATGCGCACCGGCACCGCCGAGCGCTGCGTGCGCGAATGGCTCGCGAACCAGGCCGCTGGCGGCTACGTGGAGTTCGAGCCCGCGTTCGACCGCTATTCATTGAGCGCGGCGCAGGCTGCCTGCCTGACCGGACCCGGCGGCAACTACGACCTGACCGGCGCCTATCACGT
>JBOHZW010000083.1:0-1559 GCA_050738715.1 Steroidobacteraceae bacterium
TTCGTCGGGATGCTCGCGCTGCTGCCGATGCTCGTGCCGCCGTTCATCCTGGTCGTCGGCTGGGTGGCGCTCGCGGACCCGAGCGCGGGCTACGTCAATATCGTCGCATCCGCGCTGGCCGGTTCGAGAACGGCGCTGGTCAACGTCAACACGATGCCCGGCATCATCTGGGTGACCGGGCTTTTCCTCACCCCTTATGTGTACCTGCTCGTCGCGGCGGGTTTCGGCAACAGCGACGCGGCGGTCGAAGAAGCGGCGCGGGTCTCGGGTGCCGGCCGCCTGCGCCTGCTGTACAGCGTCATCCTGCCGCTCCAGCGTCCGGCGTTGCTGGCGGCGCTGCTGCTCGTGGTCATCATGAGCGCGGGCGATTTCATCATTCCGTCCACGATCGGCCTGAAGGCGCGGATCTACCTGCTGTCCAGCCTGATCTGGCAGAACTCCAGCTCGTTTCCGCCGCAGCCCGGCCTGGCCGCCGCCCAATCGCTGCTGCTGGTCGTGGTCGGCCTGCTGTGCATCCTGCTGCAGCGCCGCGCGTTGTCGCGTGGTGCACGCTTCACGATCCTGGGCGGCAAGGGCTCCGGCGTCACGACGTTCCCGCTGGGCAGGCTGCGCTACCCGCTTGCCGTGCTGGCGCTGGTCTTCGCGCTGTGCTCTTCGGTGTTTCCGCTGCTGGCGGTCGGCTCGATGGCGTTCATGAAGTACTGGGCGCCCGCTGCGCTCAGGCCGGAGAACTTCACGCTCGGCAACTTCAAGTACGTGCTGTTCGACTATCCGCAGGTGTGGCCGTCGGTCCAGCACAGCCTGCTGCTGGCGTTGCTGGGCGCGTCGGCCTGCGTCGCGCTCGCCATCGCGCTCGCCTGGTATGTCATCCGCATGCGCGGCAGGTTCGCGGCGCTGGTCGAATACGCGATGGTGCTGCCGCTCGGCGTGCCCGGCATCGCGTTGGGCGTGGGCATCCTGAGCCTGTGGATTCTGGTGCCCGGCGGCATCTACGGCACCTTGTGGATCATGCTGCTGGCATTCGTCACGGCCCACATCCCGGTGGCGATGCAATTCGTGGGCAGCGCACTCCATCGCATCCACACCGATCTCGAGGATGCATCGCGCATGGGCGGCCAGGCGTGGCTCGGCACCATCCGCAGGATCGACCTGCCGCTGATGCGCCCGGCGCTCATCGGCAGCTGGCTCCTGATGTACGTCGTGATCCTGCGCGAGATATCGCTCGTCATCCTGCTGTACAACCCGGGCACCGTGGTGCTGTCGGTCGGCCTGATGGACGTCTGGTCGAGCGGCTTCTACCCCCAGCTTGCGGTCTATTCGCTGCTGCTCATGGTGCTCGGTCTCGTGCCGGTCGCACTGCTCTGGAAGTTCGCTCGGCTCACGCCGGCCTAGCGCGGAGCCCCTGCACGCGATGGAATCGAACCTTCGGGGCGGCCTTTCGGTCGCAGGGTTGAGCAAGGGCTACGGTCGCGACGCAGGCGTGCTCGCGCTGGACAATTTCAGTCTCGACTTTCCGGCGGGCCAGTGCACCGTGCTGCTCGGCCCGAGCGGCTGCGGCA
>JBOHZW010000084.1:0-1853 GCA_050738715.1 Steroidobacteraceae bacterium
GCGTAACCGCAAGCACAACAGCGCCTCGATGTACGCGCATTTTTCCGGCGCGCAGCGCTATCCGGACCAGCGCGCGGGCAACATTTCGATCTACTGGTTCGAGCACGGCTGGTTGTGGTTCATTCCGCTCGTCGATGGCACCGCGAGCGTGGGCGCCGTGGTCTGGCCGGCGTACATGAAGGAGCGGCACTTGCCGCTGGAGCAATTCTTCATGTACACGATCGCAAAAAGCGCTCCGCTCGCCGCGCGGCTGCAACACGCGCAGCTCGTCTCGCCGGTCGAGGCCACCGGCAATTATTCGTACGCGGCCAGCCACAGCTACGGTAATCGCTACCTGATGGTGGGCGATGCGTATGCGTTCGTGGACCCGGTGTTTTCCTCGGGCGTCTGGCTTGCGATGAACGGCGCCGCCTCGGCGGCCGACGCCGTTGACACGTTCCTGCGTCATCCCGCAAAAGCGCGCACGGCGATGCGCGAGTACGATCGGGTCACGCGGCTCGGGCCGCGCGTGTTTTCATGGTTCATCTACCGCATCACCAGCCCCGCGATGCGTGATCTGTTCATGAATCCGCGTGAGTTGTTCGGTGTGCGGAGCGCGGTGCTGTCGGTGCTGGCCGGCGACATCTTCGGCAAGACGCCGATCTGGAAGTCGCTGCGCGTGTTCAAGACCATCTACATGCTGACTTCTGTCGTCAACTTGCGCCGCACGATTGCCGGCTGGCGCGATCGCGCGGTCAATATCCGTCCGGTTGCGTCGCAACCGGCCATTCGCCTCGAGCGCCTGTCGCAGGGTGAGCTGCAGGCCCGCCCGGAAAGCTGGTGGCAAGGCGTTCTCGGCGTGGTGTCATTCGGCCAGCCGCTACAAGTTCCGGCAGGGCTCGATATTCCGAACAATTTGGTTCACTTGCCGCAGCTGGCACCGGCACAGCCGGCTTGCGAAGTCTGGCAGGCGACGGGCGCGCTATTGTCCGGGCAACGCGGCGCACTGCGTTTCCGCTCCGGTGCCGATGTGTTATTTGGCTCGCTGGTGCTGGACGAGCGCGCCACCCCACTGCACGAGGTGACTTCCGCAGGATACGCGGAGATCTTCGCAGCGCTCGATAGCCTCGGGTTTCCGCACCTGTTGCGCGTATGGAATTACTTCGCGGACATCAATGGCGCAACCCCGCGCGGCGAACGCTATCACGAGTTCAACACAGCGCGCCGCCAGGCCTTCGTCAGTGCAGGGCGCGCGATCGAAGCGCAGGTGCCCGCTGCTTGCGCGCTCGGGTCTGCCGCCGGTTCGCCGTTGCTCATCTACTTCATTGCCAGCAAGACGGCCGGCCACGCGCTGGAGAATCCGCGGCAACTGAGCGCGTACCGTTACCCGGCCGAATACGGTCCCGACAGCCCGACGTTTTCCCGTGCGATGGTTTCGACCGCGCTGTCCGGAAGTTGCCTGTTTACCTCTGGCACCGCGAGCATCCTGGGCCACCAGACCATGCATGCTGGCGATGTAGCTGCGCAGACCCGCGAGTCGATCGCCAACATCCTCGAACTGGTCGCCGAGGCCAATCGCGTGCGCGGCGCGCGCCGCCATGCCATCGAAGAGATGCAGTTCAAGGTGTACGTCCGGCACGCGCGCGATCTCGACGTGGTGAGGCAACAGATCGCGTTGCACTTGCCGCCTCGCTGTCCGATCACGTTTCTGCAGGCCGATGTTTGCCGTGCCGACCTGCTGGTCGAGATCGAAGCCGTCGGCGACGCCACTCCCGGCAATCGCCCGGCCAGGGAGTAACGGCGTTCATGACGATCGGGGGGATGATTCCGTACCGGGCAGTCGCGGCTGCCTCGATTCTGACGCTGGTTTTGTG
>JBOHZW010000085.1:0-6375 GCA_050738715.1 Steroidobacteraceae bacterium
GTCGTGCTCGCGCAATTGCGCGCGCAGCGTGTCGGCGAACAAGCGCAGCGCCTGGTCGCCTGCCTCGTGGCCGCGGGAGTCGTTGAGCTTCTTGAAGTGATCGAGATCGGCGAGCACCACGGCGAAAGCGCGCCCCGCAGCCGCCAGGTCACGCGCGCGCTCTTCCGCCGAGCGCCGGTTGTGCAGGCCCGTCAATGCGTCGGTCGCGGCGCGGTGCTGGGTGCTGTGAAAAGCACGCACTGTGCCAATGCGCGCCCCGGCCTGGAGCCCGAGCGTCGTAAGCTGCGCGATCTGGCGTGCGTCCGGAAGCTGGCCTGCGGGTGCGGCGGCGTGTAGTACGCCGAGCGCACGTCCCATAAAACTGATCGGCACGCACACAGCCGACACGCGACCGCAGGGCCGGTCGCGCAGCCGCGAACAGGCGTTGAGTGCGTCGCTGTCAGGAAAGCTCACGGCGCTGCCGCGCCTGACCGCCATGCAGCTGAACGGTGAGTCGACCGTGCACCCAGCGGCACCCGCCTGCGGATGCGCAGTGGCACGCTCCAGGTGCGCGCGGCTGGAATCGGCCAGCAGCAACTCCGTCGGCAGATCGGGCGAGATCAGCGTCATGGCGCGTCCGAGCACGCCGTAGGCTTCTTCCTCGGTATCTGCCATTTCCAGCGCCTCGACCAGCTGCGTGCCGAACGCGTCGCGGTCTGCCTCGGCGCGCAGCTTGCCGATCACATCGCGCAGGTTGTCGGCCATGTGATTGACGGCGCCGCCCAATTCACCGAGCTCGTCCGTCCCGGTGGCGCGGTTGCGTGCGGTGAGATCCCCTGTCGCCAATGCCTGGGCGACATCGCGCACGCCGCGCAGCGAACCGCGAATCGAACGCGACAGCCACGTTACCAGCAGTCCCACTACCAGGTTGGTGAGGATGAAGGCCGTGATCATCCATTTCTTCGCGTTGACCTCGGCAGCCGCGGCGTCATCGTTGGCCTCGACGATATGCGCGGAGAACGCCATCGTCTGCTTGTCCATCGCCTGGTTCAGAGCGGAAAGCGAATCGTTGAACTGTGCGATCAGCTGCGTGGCCACAGTCGGGTCGCGCAGCGCCAGCCGGCCAAGTTCCGCGGCGCGCACCAGGAACTGGTCCGCGAGCGTCTGCACCTTGGCTTCGGTATCGACGAGGTCGGCAGGCACGTCCAGCTTCTCGAGCGTCAGCAGGTCGCGCCGCAGTTCCTTGGAATTGTCGTCGAGCTCGTCGAGCAGCCCGGAGCGTTCCGCATCGGTACTGGCGCGTCCGGCGAGCGCGGCGTTCACGTCCGCACGCAGCTCAGCCTGGAGCGTCGCGGTATCCTGGTGATAGCGCGCGGCCTTGCTGATCAGGGCAAGCTCTGACATAGCGCGATTCTGTGCACTCAAGGCACGCCAGGCGATCGCGCCGACAAATACGAGCGCGACGGCCAACAGACCGTTGATCAGCAACAGCCTGGCGCCGACCGTCCATCCCTGCAACCGGATGGCCTGGATGAGCCCGCCCATGGATTTCAGCCTCCACCGCAATGCGAGTGAGACGCAGGTTAACGGTTGGTGCACGAAAAAAAGATGTCCGGATTAATGGATCGGGCGGAACTGCGTCACAGACGGGAAAAAGAACGGGGCGCCCCGTGGCGCCCCGCAACGAATCCCGGAGGAATTCGTATGGCCGATCAGCCGTGACTACTTCGTCGCAGCCGCCGCGTCATCAGCAGCCTTCTTGTGCGCGTGATGATGCTTCTTCATCGGCTTGGCAGCCGAAGAATCGGCAGCCGGCGCGGCAGCGGCCGGCGCAGCAGCCGTGGCAGCGGCCGGCTTCGCGGCAGGCGCCGCCGTATCAGCGGCGAACATCGGCGCGGCGGACAATGCGGCAACAGCGGCCGCGATAACAACGATCTGGGACTTCATGCTAGCTCCTGGTTGGTTTCTCGCCCCTTGAGCGGGCGCGGCAGATATTGCCAGCCGGAGTACGCGCCATCGTGAATTGCGCGTAATGGTCGCATGAACAACGCGTAATGAACGGACGCGGGGGCAGTCCCCGCGCCGGTTCAGGTCTTGGAGCCCGGCCCCGCGGCAATTGCGCCGCCGCCCGGGTATTTCTTGAAGATCGCATCGACGACGGCCTTGATGCGCTGTTCGGCGTCGGCGCCGGTGAGTCCGCTCACATCGGTGTCGACATACGCATGCCACAGCGCCGCGTGTGAATGCGCGTCGTAGAGGTTCACTGTTACGCGGCCTTCGCGATAGTCATACGGCGCTTCCCAGGCGAGCGAGCCAAAGCCGCGGCGGCCCCAGCCGCCCCAGCCCATGCCCAATCCCCAGCTGAAACGCGGGGAAGCAGGGTCGGGCGCCAGGCGCGAACCGATTGCGTAGCCGACCACGCAGTCGGCCGAGGCGGCGTCGCCTGCCGCAGGCAAGCCGTGCGAGGTGAGTCCGCCCGCAATCGCATCGCGCAGGCGCTTTTCGTTGAGCGGATTGCCGAATGCCGTGGCCGCCTCGGGGCGGCTTTCCATGGAATCGGCGAAAGCGTAGTTGTGGCAGCTCGCCACGGATGCCCGGGGGTCGGAATCGGTGCGCGCCTGCAGCGCACAACCGCTCAACAGCCCCAGGGCCGCAGCAACGACCACTCCCGGAACAAGGTTGCGCATCGTCATGATTCTCTCCCAGCCGCAAACGCGGCACCCTCGGGCACCACTCTAGTATAAGAGCATCGCAGCGGCGGGAAAGTTCTATGCCGGGCGTGCGCCCGGCGAGGTTTAGGCGTGCATCCGCACGATCAGCGCCAGGGCGCCGACTGCGACGATGGAGCCGATGACCACGAAGCGCATGAATGTGTCTTTGGTTTCCATAGGACGCAAATCATGCCCATCGCAGTGCAGCGATTCCTTGAAGGTGCTCACGATAATGGGCTGCAACGCGGTAAACCGCAGCGCCCGGCGGACGTTATGAAAAGGTTGTGGCTGATTATGCCCGCACTGGCCGCTGGAACAGCACCAGCGCCACGCCTGCAAGAATCAACACCACCGCGACAAACACGTACGCAGTGATTTTCTCGCCAAGGCAGACGGCCCCGAGCAGCAATGCGACGAGCGGATTCACCAGCGCATACGACGTCGCCTTCTGCGCGGACACTTGCGTCAGCAGCCATAGGAAACAGCTCAGCGCGACGATGCTGCCGAACACGGTGAGGTAGGCCAGCGCCGCCCACGAGGACAGCGAAACCTGCGTCGGATGCAGGCGATGCCAATCGCCATGCACCAGCGCCATCAGCGATAGCAGCAATGCGCCGACCAGCATCTGCACGCAGGTGGCGCCGGCGACCTGTTCGGCCGAGACCAGGCCGCGAGTCACCAGGGTGCCGCTGCTCCAGCACAGCATCGCGGCGAGCAATGCCGCGATGTAGGGAACGCGCACCGTGCCCGACGGCGATTGCATGTGCGAGACGATCAGCGCAACACCGCACATGCCGACCAGCATGCCGAACATGGAACGCACATCGGGCGCGCGGCGCGAGAAGAACAGCCAGTTGAGCAACATGACGAACACTGGCACCGACGAGATCAGCAGTGCGGCGATGCCGGAGGGCACGCCCTGCTGCGCCCACACCGAAAAACCATTGCCGCCAGCGACCAGTAACACCCCGGCAGCGGCGAGGCGCCTCAGCGGCAAGCCACGAAACGCTTGCGGCCTGAACAGCAACAGCCAGCCGAGCAACAACACGCCGCCGAAGATGTAGCGCAGCGCCGAACTCGCAAACGGCGGGATCGTGCGCAGCACCAGCGCGACCGCGAGATAGGTCGTTCCCCAGATGATGTAGATCGCGCCCAGGGCCAGCGCGACCCCGGCGCGATTGCCGGCCGGTTCGGTCACGTCGCGCGTATCAGGTCTGGCAGGCGTTCATCAACAACGCAACGGCCGCTTCAATGCCGGCCTGGTCCGCGGCGTCGAATCGCGCAGGCTTTGGGCTGTCCATGTCGAACACGCCGAGCAGCGTCTCGCCCTTGATCATCGGCACGACCAGTTCGGAGCGCGAGACCGGATCGCAGACGATGTGATCCGCGAAGGCGTGCACGTCGTCGACCCGCATGCTCGCGCGGCGCTCGGCCGCCACGCCGCACACGCCGCGGCCGATCGCGATGCGCACGCAAGCCGGCTTGCCCTGGAAGGGTCCGAGCACCAATTCGTTGCCGCGCATGAGATAGCAGCCGGCCCAGTTCAAGTCAGGCAACGTCGTGTACACGAGCGCGGCGAAATTGGCGCAGTTGGCGATGAAGTCCGGCTCGCCCGCGAGCAGACCCTTGAGCGAGCGGTGCAGGTCTTCGTAGATGTCGGCGCCGGCCGCGCCCGCCACAGGCTGGAATGACACGATCGAACTACCCCGGGGTCGCGCAGCCTCTGTGCCACGCAGCCCTATCTTACTGGTGTCAGCCCGCGTCGGCGATGGATAGCGTGTCGTTTTCCGGCTTGCCGGCGTCGCTCGCGGGTGGCGCAACGCGCACGCAGTTGCGGCCGCCGTTCTTGGCCTGGTACATCGCGCTGTCGGCGCGGTCCACGGCCTGCTCAAGCGGTTCGCCGTTGCCGATCTGCGCGACGCCGATCGAGATCGTCACGGAGTCGTTCAATTCCTGCTGCTTGCCGCCGCGCTTGATGCGTGTTTTGCCGAACGCGCTGCGCAACTGCTCGGCCAGCATGACGGCGCCCTCGCCCAGCGTCTCGGGCAACAGCACGATGAATTCCTCACCGCCCCAGCGCGCGGCAATGTCGCGTCCCTTGACGCAGTTTTGCAGCACTTGCGCGAGTGCGCGGATCACCTGATCGCCGACGAGGTGCCCATAGCTGTCATTGACGCGCTTGAAGTGATCGATGTCCGCGATCATCACCGAACAACCGCCGAGGTCGGCGCCGTGGCCGACAGCATATTCAGCCACCGCCTGCTCGAAGCCGCGGCGATTTCGCAGCCGCGTGAGCGGATCGGTCTGCGCCAGGTTCTGCAGCGCGCCCATCTGTCCGCGCAACTGCTGCATTTCATCGCGCGTCGCGGCGACTTCCTTCTGCAAGGTCTCGGTCGACTCGCGCACTGCGTTTGTCGAAGTCACCAGCGAGCTGATGATTCGCTGCACGCCGCCCGGATCGCTGATCGAGGCCAGGTCCTGCTGGCACTGCGCCAGTGTCGTGGCGTACTGGGCGGTGCCGGCGCCGGAGCTCGCGGCGATCTCGCCGAGACGGCGCATGAGTTCGACGAGTCCTGCCTGGTAGGCTTCGAGCGTGCCTGCTTCGCGCGAGTCGATGTAGCGCGCGTAGAACTGCTCGATTTCGTACTGGGTTAACGGCGTTTCGTTCGTCAGCCGGTCGTCGACGGCTGCGATGAGCTTGGGATTCAGGCCGGATAGATATTCGTACCAGAGCGCGTAGGTGCTCGGCACGTAGGCGCCGCCGTGCTTGGCAATGCGGGGAACGATCAGGCGCAGGAGCTCCGCACTCTCACTCGCCGACTCCTGATATCGCATCGCCTAAGGTCCGCCCCGACAAACTGTCCCCTCCTGTATCGTCGGTGCAGCGCAAAACCTTTGCGTCACCCGCGTTCCCGGCGTTGCGTCACGCGTAGGACGTGCGCTGTGCACGAAATTATGTAAGGTCAGTGACCACCCTGCACCAGCAGCCCTTCGGCGCGCAGTGCCTCGGCGAGCCGTGCTTCAATATCCAGCGCGTCGGCCCGCGAAATGTGCTGCAGGTGCAGCACTGGCCCAGGCAGCAATTCGAGGCCACGCTTGAGCACGCTGCCGGCCGCGCGGATGCCGGCCTTGTGCTGGTCGAACCGCGCGGCGATCGGAAAGCGCGTTTCGCCGACATAGACGCCAAAGTCATCCGGCCGGCTGTCACGATAATCGAGCAGCACGAGGTAGATGTTGGATCGCCCGCGCCGCCTGGCCTGGAAGCGCGCGCTCACTTCATAGGCTACGCCAAGCCACTCGATGTGGCGCATCGGCAGCCATACGGGAATCGACTCCGCTGCGTGCTTCCACAAGCTCTCGAGCGCGGATTCGATATGCACAGCGAGCGCGCCGCGCATCCATAATTCATGGATGCAATGCGCCCCCGCGAGACCATCGCCCGCAGCGACGGCCTGCTCGAGTTTGTTCGTCAGAGCGTCCGCCTCGGCGAGCCGCAGTGGCCGCGATGCCGGCAGGCCGGACCCTTTCCGGGGCGCGTTGTTGGAAAATGCGGTCCGCATGCGCGATAGAATAGCGCCTGCATCCGATCAGGAGACTGCCCATGCTTCGCACGCCCGCACTGCTGCTGCTCAGTACGCTGCCCCTCGGCGCCTTCGCTGTCGATGCGCCGGGCAAAGCGCCGGCC
>JBOHZW010000086.1:0-3647 GCA_050738715.1 Steroidobacteraceae bacterium
GCCCACAACTCGCAATATCGAGCCAGGTGTTTTCGCGCCACCCGCACCCCGGTGTACTCGCCGTAAAACGCGTACAGGGATTCGAGATGTTGAAGAATGATCGTTGCGATCGATGTGCGCAAGAGTGGCGAGGATTTTTTTTCCGCGCGCAGGAATGAATTGACATCGCGGAAGATCCATGGTGCGCCCAAAGCGCAGCGGCCAATCATGACCGCGTCTGCGCCGGTGAACTGGAGCACCTCGGCCGCCTGCGCTGGCGTGCCGATATCGCCATTGGCGATGACCGGAATGCGCACCGCGTTTTTCACCGCGCGTATTGATTCGTATTCCGCGTGGCCGTTGAAACGGTCGGCGCGCGTGCGGCCATGTACGGTGATCGCCGCCAGCCCCGCGCGCTCGGCGAGCTGCGCGACGTGCGTCGCGTTGCGGCGCGACGGATCGGTGCCGGTGCGGATCTTCACCGTCACGGGAACATCGACCGCGCGCACCAGAGCGTCGAAAATGCGTTCCACCAGCGGTTCGTCGGCGAGCAACGCCGATCCGCACAGCTTGTCGCAGACTTTTTTTGCCGGGCAACCAAGATTCAGGTCGATGATGTCGGCGCCTTCGCCCACCTGCCGGCGAGCCGCCTCGGCCAGCTGCGTTGGATCGCTCCCGGCCAGCTGCACTGCCACGGTCCGGCGGCCGGTGTTTGCGCTGCCGCTGCCGGCCGCGCCGGCCGAGGCGATCGCGCTCGAGGCCATGCGACGGCGCGATTTCGGCGAATGCCAGAGTGTCTGATCGGCGCTCAGCATCTCTCCGCAGGCCAGCGCCGCGCCAAACTTCGTGCACAGTTCGCCAAACGGCGGATCGGTGACGCCGGCCATGGGCGCGAGCAGCACCCGCCCGGCGAGCGCGTGGCGTCCGATCGAAAGGCTCACGGTGTTCCGGCGACCAGTGCGCCGTCGCCAGCGCAGCGCACGCCGCCGCCCGCTGCCGCGATGCACACATCCAGCTCGAAGCTGGAAGCCTGTTGCGAGGGATCCTGCACGCGCACTTCGGTGTCGATGCGCTGGTCGCGCGCGATGAACTGCTGGCCGCGGAGCGGATCGGGCAGGTATTGCGCAGGTGCGAGTTCGCCGCTGCTGACCGCCTTGCCGTAGCGGTCGAGCAGCGTCAGGCGCAACAGCGGCAGCGCCTGCGCCTGCATGCCGTGATTGGCGAGGCTCAGGCGCACGCGCAGCGCGTGCGCGTCGCCGGGTTCGGCCGTCGCGCCCAGTTGGCGCACGTCGTAGGCGGCCAGGTTCCAGTTCGGCTGCAGCGGTTCACCAAAGCTCGCGGCCACCTGGCTCAACGGACTGTACCAACCGGCATGCGTGGCCAAATCGTTGCGCCAATGGTTGAGCGCCTGCACGCCCAGCAACAGCACGAGCAGCGCCGAGCCGCCGATCAGCCAGCCGCGGTGGCGCGCAACCGGCGCCTCGCGCAACAGCTGCGGCATGATGTTGCTGCCGGTGGCATTGACGTTGGCCTCGTGCCTGAATTCACCGGTGAGTTCGCGCAGCGCCGCCAGCTCGCGCGGCAGGTCCGAGCCGCCCAGCGCGTACTCGCCGGAGTTGCCGGTGTCGACGATAAAATCGACGATGGCTTCCTCGTCGTAATCATCGCGCGGCGCGGCCGCGCGGCGCGACACATCGGCGATCTCGCTGTCGAGCACTTCCTGCGGAATCAGCTCTTCGGTCTGCAGGAAGGTGTCGCCTTCGAGCACGATGGTTTCGAACGTGCCAGTGCTCCGATACTCCTTGACCTCCAGCTCATCGTCGGGCGTATCCGTCGGTGGTGGCAGCGGGGGCGGTGGAGAGTCGACGAGGCGCAGCGCGGGCGCGGCCGGCGGACGCAGCTCCGGCCGCAGCGCAGCTTCGGGGAGCGACGCAGCTTCAGGCCGCTGCGGCGGCGCGTCGTCATCCTCGGATGCGCTGGGCTCGGCAGCGTCGCCGTCTTCGTCGCTTGGGAAATCCACGTCACTCAGTGCTGGACGGGAAATCGTGCCACTGGCGCGACGCGCGTCGTCGGCATCGGCATGCGTGTCGCGGTACGGGGGCGGCTCCATCGCCGCCAGCACGGATTCTTCCGACAGCGCCAGCAACGCGTTGAACACGTTGGCGCAGCGTCCGCAGCGCACATAGCCTTGCCCGGCGCGCAGGTCGGCGGCGGTTACGGCCAGCGTCAGCGCGCACTTGGGGCAAACCGTGTACATCAACTCTTCCTGGCGCCTGCTAGCGCCACCCAGCCGTCACGCTCACCGCAACGGGCAATATCAAACCACGAAGCATAGACGCAAGCCACGGCTTCCGCCTGCTCGGTGAGTATTCCCGCCAGCAGGACCATGCCTCCCGGCGCCAGTCTGGCGGCGAAATCACCGGCCAGTTCGCGCAGCGTGCGCGCAAGGATGTTGGCGAGGAGCATGTCGGCGCGCGGCGGAAGGTGCGCGGCATCGGCCTGCACGACGAGGCGCGTACCGATGCCGTTCGCCGCTGCGTTGTCCGCGGTCGCCCGCAGTGCCTGCGGATCGATGTCGAATGCGTCGACGCGGCAGGCGCCGAGCATTGCCGCGGCGATGCCGAGCACGCCCGACCCGCAGCCGTAGTCGATGACGCTTGCGCCGGCGGGCAGGTGTGCGTCGAGCCATTCGAGGCACAAGGCCGTGCTCGGATGCGTGCCGGTGCCGAAGGCAAGGCCGGGATCGAGCCGCACGACGACGGCGCCGGGCTCCCGCACTGCTTCGTGCGTGGGACATACCCACAGCCGCGAACCGAAGCGCCGTGCGTGGAAATCGCGCAGCCATTCGCGCTCCCAGGCGCGATCGGCCAGCAGCCGCGTCTCGATGCGCCCCTGTTCCAGCCCCAGTTCGCGCGCCAGGCCCTTAGCCAAAGCCGCCGCGTCGGTGCCGGCCGGGTAAAGCGCCTGCAGCTGCGTTGCGGGCCACAGCCGCACCTCGCCGACGCCGGGTTCCAGCACGGCATCATCGTGCGCGTCGCTGAAGGTGATCGCCTGCGCGCCCAGCGCCAGGCAGGCGGCCTCGGCGCGAGCGGCATCGAGCCCGCGCAGCTCAAAGCTCAGCGCCAGGTAATCCATGGCCGCGGCTATTTCAGCCCGAGGCGCCGCTCGAGGTAGTGGATGTCGAGCCCGCCCGCCTGGAACGCGGAATGCGCCAGGATTTCCTGGTGCAGCGCCGTGTTGGTCTTGATGCCCTCGACCACGAGTTCCGCCAGGGCGTTGCGCATGCGCGCAATCGCGGTCTCGCGCGTGTCGCCGTGCGTGATCAGCTTTCCGATCATCGAATCGTAGTACGGCGGCACGTTGTAGCCAGAATACACGTGACTGTCGACGCGCACGCCGGGGCCCCCCGGCGGATGCCAGAGCTTGATCGGCCCGGGCGAGGGCATGAACGTGCGCGGATCCTCGGCATTGAGCCGGCATTCGAGCGCGTGCCCGCGAATCTCGATGTCATCCTGCTTGAAGGGCAGCTTTTCGCCGGCGGCAATCTGCAGCTGGAGCTTGACGATATCGATGCCGGTCACCAGCTCCGTCACCGGATGCTCGACCTGAATGCGCGTGTTCATCTCGATAAAGAAGAAACGTTCTCTATCGACATCATAGATGAACTC
>JBOHZW010000087.1:0-2849 GCA_050738715.1 Steroidobacteraceae bacterium
TACTTGCTCGACGACGGCGCTGTGCACATCGTCGCACCTTGACACTCGCACATCCGAACAGAGAAGAATTCGATCATGAACGCCCCCGAAATCCTGAAGCCGATGGCCTTCGTCGACCTGAAGTCGCAGTACGCGGCGCTGCGCGAGACCATCAACGCGCGCATCCAGCGCGTGCTCGACCATGGCCAGTACATCATGGGTCCCGAGGTCGAGGAGATGGAAGACAGGCTCGCCGTCTACACCGGCGCGAAGCACTGCATCAGCGTCGCGAGCGGCACCGAAGCGCTGCTGATCGCGCTGATGGCGCTCGACCTGAAGCCCGGCGACGAGGTCATCACAACCCCGTTCACCTTCGCGGCCACCGCCGAAATGATCGTGCTGCTCGGCGGCGTGCCGGTGCTCGTCGACATCGAGCCGGACACCTGCAACATCGATGCGAGCCTGATCGAAGCGAAGATCAACGCTCGAACCAAGGCCATCATGCCGGTGAGCCTGTACGGCCAGTGCGCCGACATGGACGAAATCAACGCTGTCGCAGCGCGTCATGGCGGCATCGCGGTGATCGAGGACGCGGCGCAAAGCTTCGGCGCCACGTACCGGGGCCGCAAAAGCGGCAACCTGAGCACCTTCGGCTGCACCAGCTTTTTTCCGAGTAAACCGTTGGGCTGCTATGGCGATGGCGGCGCGATTTTCACGAGCGATGACGCTCTTGCTCAAGCCTTCCGCGAAATCCGCGTGCATGGCCAGAGCGGGCGCTATCTGCATACCCGCGTAGGCGTGGGCGGACGGATGGACACATTGCAATGCGCGGTGGTTCTGGCCAAGCTGGAACGTTTCGAATGGGAACTCGCCCAGCGACGCGATCTGGGTGCGCGCTATGCGAGCGCACTCGCGGGCGTGGCCGGATTGCGATTGCTGACCGTGCGCGCCGGGCGCGACTGCGTGTGGGCGCAGTACACGCTCTTCGTCGAGCGCAGGGCGGAGGTTCAAGCCGCGCTGCGCGCGCAGGGCATTCCGACGGCGGTGCACTACCCGAAGCCGGTGCACCACCAGCCCGCGTACGCCGGCCTTGCGGGGCCGGGTCTCTGCCCGCACAGCGTCCGCGCAGCCGAGCGCGTGCTCAGCATCCCGATGAGCGCCGACCTGGGTTTCGATCAGCAGGACCGGGTGATGGCCGCGCTCGAGGAAGCGCTGGGTTCCGCGATGCTTACCGGCGCGGTCTTCGAGGGTTGAGGTGCCGGCGCGGCCCGTAGGTCTGCTGCGAGCCACCCTCACGCTGCTGGCTGGCGGGGCACTGGCGCAGGCCTTGCCATTGGCATTCGGCCCATGGCTGACCCGGCTGTACGTGCCCGAGCAGTTCGGCCACTACACCGTCTTCGCGGCGGTTGCCGCAAATATCGCCGTCGTGGCTTGTGCGCGCTACGACTTCGCCCTTCCACTGGTGACGGATGAAGGCGAGGCCCGGGACTTGATGGCTCTGTGCCTGCGACTGCTGCTCGCCGCGTCCGGCTTGGGTCTCGTCGTCGCGGCAGGCGCGGTGGCAAGCGGCGCGCTGCCGGCGTATTGGCTGTGGCTGCCGCTCGCGGTGCTCTGCGCGGGCGCAGCCCAGTGGCTTGCGCTATGGGCGTCGCGGGCCCAGCGCTTCGCAGCGCTCTCGGCAAGTCGCGTTGTGCAATATGGCGGCGCAGCGCTTGCACAAGCGGCGGGGGGCCTGCTGCAACTCGGAACGGCAGGGCTCATCGCCGGCCCGGTCGTTTCGAGTGCGGCCGCGCTCGTTTGCCTCGGCAGGCCGGCGCCGGCCGGCGGCTGGCGCGGCCTGCGCACGATCCCTCGGCCCGCATGGCTGGCTGTCGCTCGACGCCACCGTGACTTTCCTCTGCTCAACATGCCGCACGCGTTCGCGGGCGCGTTGCAGGATACCGTCGTGGTCATGCTGCTGGTTGCCCTGACCGGCGAGGCAGCTGCCGGCTATTGGGGCCTGGCCTTGCGATATCTGAAGGCGCCTTCGTCCCTGGTAGGCGGCGCGATCTCGCAAGCCCTGTATCCGCGCCTGGCTCGATCCTCGCCCGAGGAGGCGCGGGCCGCTGTCGCACAAGTGATGAAGACCTTGACCGCGATCGCCGTTCCCATCGTGCTGGTGCTGATGGCGATCGGTCCGGACTTGTTTGCCTTCGCGTTCGGCGAGCCGTGGCGCGAAGCGGGGCATTTGGCCAGGGCATTGGCGCCCTATATCGGCATGCACTTCATCGCTTCGCCACTGGCGGTCGTCACAATTGCCTGGAGAGCTCAGGCTTGGGCTTTGCGGTTTTCCATCGTGGGCCAGGTGCTTTTCGTGTCGGCGATGGTGCTGGGCGTTCGGCATGGTGGGCTGACGCAAGGCGCCTGGGCGGTGTCTGCGGTAATGGCGATCTACTTCGCCTGCTATTTCCGGGCGCTGGCGACCTGGAAGGAAGTACCCGATGTCCGTGCTGCTTAGAACCTGGCTGAATCGCATGCGGCGCACGCTGGCGCATGCGTTCCTCCATCGGATGGTCTTCGGAGAACGTGCGGGCGATGGGCGGGTGTTGCCATTGACGCGGATCTCTCCGTCCACGTGCTTCGAGCATGAAGAGGGTCTGCAGCTCGGTGATGACGTGTTCATCGGTCACTTCAATTTCATCGAGGCAAGTCATGGCGTGCGCATCGATACCGGCGTGCAGATCACGAATTTTGTCAGTGTCGTCACGCACAGCTCGCACCGCAGCCTGCGCCTGATGGGTCACACGTATGCCACGCTTCCCGTCGATCGCAGACCGGGGTTCGTCGCCGGCCCGGTGCACATCGGTGCCTTCTCCTTCATCGGCCCGCAC
>JBOHZW010000088.1:0-3511 GCA_050738715.1 Steroidobacteraceae bacterium
TTCGGCGGCAGCAGTTCGCGCGCGAACGAGAACGGTGGCAAGCCGCGGTGGAAGCCGCGCGAGCCATCTTCCCAGCCGCCGATTGCGAACGAGCCGGTGTCGGGCTTCAGGTAGAAATTGTTGTCGGGATCGCGCAGCGTCGTCAGCGAGGCGTCGAACTGCAGTTTCTTCTCGGTCAGGAAATACTGGTGCTCGACGATACCGGTGGCGAGGTCGATGCCGGCCAGCCGGCCGACGCGCTTGGCCCACAATCCGGCGCAATTGACGAGGATGTCGCAGCCGATGCTGCCGCTGCTTGTCACGACACCGACGACGCGGCGATCGTCGAGCGCGATCTCCTCGACGCACACGCCCTGTTCGATCTTCACGCCATTGGCGCGCGCGCCCGCAGCATATGCCATCGCCAGCGAATACGGATCGATGTAGCCGTCACCGGGAATGAAGGCCGCGCCCTCGATGCCATCGGTGCTGATGAACGGAAAGCGATTCTTCGCTTCGTCGGCCGACAGCGCGTGGCACTCGACGCCGAAACTCTTCGCCTGGCCCATCGTACGGCGGATTTCGCTCCAGCGCGACTTGCTGCCGGCGAGCCTGAGACTCCCGACTTTTTTCCACGAGATCGCCTGGCCGGTTTCCTGCTCGAGCCGGTCGAACACCGCGACCGAGTTCTGCATCAGCCGCGTCAGGTTTTTCTTGCCGCGCAACTGGCCGACGAGGCCGGCCGCGTGCCAGGTGCAGCCGTGCGTGAGCTGCGCTTTCTCGACCAGCAATATGTCTTTGGCGCCGGCGCGTGCCAGATGATAGGCGAGTGCGGTGCCGATGGCGCCGCCGCCGATGATCAGGATATGCACGTGCCGATCGGCGTGGAACGTCATGGAGTCAATTGCCTTCGGGCTTCGCATGCCGCGCCCGCCAATAATACAGCGCGATGGCGCACTGCATCCCGCCGATGACGCCGATCAATTTTGCCGCAAACACGCCTGCATTCGGAACGGTGACGATCGGAAACGCCGACAGCACGACAAACAACGCGGTCATCAGCAGGCCCGATGCAGCGGCGAGGCGCACGCCCCACGATGGTTTTTCACCACGCGCCAGCAGCGGAATCGCAAACATCACCGCATACGCCATGGCGAAGCACAACAACGAGGCATTGAGCAGCAACTGGTACGCTTCCTGGTTGCCGGCGCCGGTGATGGCTATCACCGTGATCAGCATGATGGCCGCGCCCGCGAATATGACCGAGCCCACCGGTGTGCCGTAGCGCTTGTCGATCCGGCTGAACCACGGCGGCAGCAGGCGATCCCAGCCGGCAACCATCGGCATTCGGACCATGACGCTGAAGTAAAATGACTTCTGGGCCAGGGTGGCCGCGATCAACAGCACGACCGCCACGGCAGCGAGTCGCGGAAAGCCGATGTTGAGCACCTGGATGCCCGGGGCAATCAGGTCGACGGCATCAGGACGCGTATACGCGAGCACGCTCGCAGTCCCAAGCACCATCATCAGGCCGATGAGCGGCGCCGACACCCAGATGGAGCGGCGGATGAGTGCAGACGGGTCGGCGCTGCGGCACTCGCCGGCGAAGATCGCCACGGCATCGACGCCGCCGAGCGCGCCGAAGCCCATTTTCGCCAGCAAATTCAGGTTCAACAGCGATAACGCAGGCAACGCCAGCGCAGCCGGCGGCGTGACCGCCGTGCCACCGACCCAGCGCGGGACTGCCGCCAGTATTACAACGAGGAACAACAGGACGAAGCCGAATCCGCCGACGAGGTTGACCCACTTGCCAATCTTGAGGCCGCGCCACGCCACCACGACCAGGCCGCAGGTGATCGCCAGGCTGACGCCGGTAATCACGAGTTTGTTGGCGGCGATCGCGTTGCCCTGCGGTCCGAGTGCATACGCGGCCATCTGCAAAATCGCGAGGCCCAGCGTTGGAAACAGGAACACATTGTTGAGCCAGATGTTCATCGCGACCAGGAATCCGGGCAGCGGGCCGAAGCGCAGCTTGGCCCATTGGTAGATCCCGCCTTCCAGCGGCATTTCGCGCGCGAGATGCGCGACCACGATGCCTGACGGAATGTAGAACAGCGTGATGCCGAGCAGCCAGAACACCAGGTGCGACGGGCCGACCTGTGCAGCCGTGCCGATCCACGTGAACGCGACCACGTTCAGGATCTGGATGTTGACCAGGTCGGCGAGCCGCAATTCTTTTTTCAGCTCGGCGCTGTGACGCTCGACCTCTCGTCCCGCAGCTTCAGGCGAAATCATCAGCGGTTGTTCCAGGCAAAGCCGGTTGCGAATTTGATCGGCCCGCGCACCGGGAAAATCCGCGGATAGAAACCGGTGGACTCGATGGTGCCGCGTTCGATGCCGGCCAACGTGGTCTCCAGTGCGCGCAGGTCGGTCACGCCGAGCATGGGCGCGGCGATGACATCCGGAGCCTCGGCCATGTGCGCGCAATAAATGCGAGTCACGGGGTCCAGCATCGCCAGCAATTGGCGCGTGCTCGCCAGGTAGGCGCTGCGGCTGGCGCCCGGCAGGAATGCATACAGGTTATCCGGATAGATGAAATCGCCGGCGAACAACAGGTGGCGGTCCGCGTCGTAGAGCGAGACCGAAGTCGGCGTGTGTCCCGGTGTCGACAATACCCGCAACGTGCGGCCACCAAGATCGATGTCGCTACCCGCGGGCCACCACTCGTCGACCTTGAAGCGTGGCTCCGGGAGCGAGTCTGCCAGTCCGAGGAATTCGTAGCGCTGCAACCAGAGCTGTCCGTCGTGCGTGCGAGCACGCAGCGATGCGTCACCGATCAACGCAGTGCGATCGAAGCGTCCCAACGCGCCGACATGGTCGAAGTGCAGGTGTGATGGGATGACGGTAACGGGCAGTCGAGTGAGCGAGCGCACGACCGGGACGATGTCGCGATTGCCGGTGCCGGCATCGAACAGCAGCGCGCGGTTGGCGCCGACGATCAGGTAACTATAGTTGGCCTGGTAATACCGCGGTTCGCCAATCGCGAAAGTTGTGGCATCGATCGGCTCGACGACAAAGTAGTCGCCGAACCACCGGCCTTGCAGTGGCAGCGGCGGCGCGGGCCCGACCAGCGCGCCGTGCTGCCGTAACTGGATTTCGGCGAAAATGTACGGTGCCGTTGCCGCGGCGCTGAGGGCAGCGAGCACGGCCAGCACGCTGCCCGCGAGGAATGAGCGAGTGCGCATTGTTCAGGCTCGCGAGCCCTCGACCCGTTGCAGCACGTAGCCCGAGTAATTCAGCACCATCGCGTTGCCATTGGCGACGTCGGAAAATGCGACCCATTCCGGGCTCGTCGCTTCGTCGCGCAGGTAGAAGCGCCCGTCGGCAGCGGATTCGAGCGGCGTGACGCCGTTGAACCAGAGCTGGCCGCGGCGCGACACCACGCGAATGCTGCCGATCCACGGGTCCTCGGTGCGGTAATGGCCCGTGTACTGCGACCATTCCACCGGCTCGTGAAAGTCGCGCGTGCCCT
>JBOHZW010000089.1:0-4072 GCA_050738715.1 Steroidobacteraceae bacterium
TCGAGCGCGCCGAACGGCTCGTCCATCAACAGCAGGCCGGGCTCGGCCGCCAGCGCGCGCGCAACGCCGACGCGCTGTTGCTGGCCACCCGAAAGCTGGTGCGGATATTTTCCAGCGAAAGCGGCCGGTTCGAGCGCGAAGGCGCGCAGCAATTCCTCGACGCGCGCAAGCGTGCGCTCTGCGGGCCAGTCGAGAAGCTGCGGCACCGTCGCAATGTTTTCCGCGACCGTTCGATGCGGGAACAATCCGTGGCCCTGGATCGCATAGCCAATGCGCCGGCGCAACAGGTGCGCGGGCTCAGCGCGCGTATCCTTGCCGTCGATCAGCACGCGGCCGGCACTCGGTTCCACGAGGCGGTTGATCATTCGCAGCAGTGTTGACTTGCCCGAACCTGAAGTGCCAACGATCACGGTGATCGCACTGCGCTCGATTTCCATCGAGACCGCGTCGACGACCGTCGTATCGCCGTAGCGCTTGCTGAGATTTTCAACTGTGATCATCACGGTGAGCGCTCCATGCTTTCGATCAGCGCATCCAGCAGTACCGAGGCCGCAAATGCCAACGCGACCGTGGGCAGCGCGCCGAGCAGCACCAGGTCGATTGCAGTCTGGCCAATGCCCTGGAACACGAAGGCGCCGAGGCCGCCCGCGCCAATCAGCGCGGCAATCGTCACGAGGCCGATATTCTGCACGAGCACGATGCGAACGCCCGTCAGGATCACCGGGAGCGCCAGCGGCATTTCGATGCGCGAGAGCACCTGGCCGCCGGTCATGCCCATGCCGCGCGCCGCCTCGACCGCCGCCGGGGACACGCGCTTGAGGCCAACGACCGTGTTGGCAACGATCGGCAGCAGCGAATAGAGGAACAGCGCGATGACTGCCGGCGCCGCGCCGATGCCGTGGATTCCGAGCCGCGCGGCCAGCGGCACGTTCGCGGCCAACGCCGCCAGCGGCGCCATCAGGATCCCGAACAGCGCGATGGCGGGAATCGTCTGCACGAGGTTCAGCGTGACCAGCGTGCCCGCGCGCAATCTCGGCACCCGGTGGCAAAGAATGCCGAGCGGCAACGCCAGGCACAGCGCCACGCCAAGTGAACCGAACGCCAGCCATAGATGACGTTGCAGCTCGCGCGTGAAACGTTCGGCGTTCACGGCGTACTCCCGCATCACGGACAGATGGTCGAACGCGCCGCTCCCCAGCGCGAATGCGACGCCCGCGGCGACCGCGCACAACAACAGTACCCGCACCAGCGGGCGTGGTCGCAGGCGCGTGAGGGCGTCCGCCGCCAGCAGCACCAACATCGCCAGCAGCGACCAGCACGCGGCGCCCGGTGCAACGCGCACGACGCGATTGCCCGGTGGAGTCAGCGCATTGCCAGCCGCTGCGATCGCGCCAGCCAGCAGCACGATGCCCAGCAACGCCACCGCGAAGCGCAGCCGCGCACCGGCGACGAACAGCGCAACCAGCGCCGCGGCACACAGCGCTCCAAGACAGGCGTAGGCGGCTGGCGCTGGCGCCGAGGAGAACAGACCCAGCGCATCGCCCGGCATGATGCGGTTCTGCTTGAACACTGCAAATGGCAGCCAAAGCAGTGATGCGGCGCCCAGAGCCACGAGCAATGCGCCCAGGCGATCGATTCGAAAGCTGCGCAAGCTCATGTAGCGCGCATCGAAAGTGTTCCGGGCCTGTTCACTTCAGGAAGCCTTTCTCGCGCAAGTAGTCGGCGGCGACGACCTGCGCGGCCTCGCCATCGATCTGCACGCGCGCGTTCAGGCGGCGCAGCGTGTCGCTGTCGAGGCTTTGCATGAGTGGCGCGAGCACCGCAGGTAATTGAGGGTAGGTCGTGATGACCGCCTCGCGCGCAATTGGCACCGGCGCGTAGACAGGCTGGTTGCGCAGGTCGTCTTCGAGCAGCAGCAATCGCGCCGCGACGATGCCGCCATCAGTGCCGTATACCATCGCGGTGTTGACACCGTTGGTCCGCGCTGCCGCCGCGCCGATCGTTGCTGATGTCTCGCCGCCCGCGAGCACGATCAGCTGGTCGGCGCGCATGCTGAAGTGATAGGTCTGCTCGAGGGAACGCAGCGTGCCGGCGTTGGCAAACTCCGCGGAGCAGGCGAGCATTACGTGGCCGCCGCCGCGCACCCAGCGCGCAAAGTCGCTCATCGTGCGCAAGCCGTTGGCAAGCGCGATATCGCTGCGCACGGCGAGCGCCCACGCGTTGCTGGCGTTGGCGGGCGTCAGCCACACGATGTGGTTCGCGGCATGGTCGAGGCGGGCTCCGAGTGCATAGCCGGCTTGCAGATCTTTCCAGGCGGGGTCGCCGGTGACATTGAAGAAGAATCCGGCATTGCCGGTGTATTCGGTGTAAAGGTCGATCTCGCCGGACAGCAATGCCTTGCGCACCACGGGCGTTGCGCCGAGCGTCATGCGATCGACAGTCGGTATGCCTCGCGCATTCAGCAACAACCGGATCATCTGGCCGATCATCGCGGACTCGCTCGAAAGCTTGGACGAAACGACAACCGGTGCCGGCGACGCAGTGGCCGCAGTTGCGTGTCGGGGCAGCGCCGTGCACAGCGCCAGGGCAGCGCTCAGGGCCACGCAGCGGATTAATCGTGTCACTGCCTTACGTTGTCGGTTGGCGCCGCGCGCGTCAAGTCCCCGCATCGACGTCCCACGTGTAAACAGGCCCCAGGCTCGTGTGTCATCGGCGCGTTTGGCTTTATGATGCCCGGCACTAATGAACCCCGCTGAGAAGTCCGGCTGGACGCCTGCAGTTTTACCGCGCAAACCCGCCGGGCGATATTCACTGTGGCGCCTGCTGCGAGAAGGACTCGCCGGCCAGCGCGGCTGGTCGCGCGCCTGGCACAAGGCAGAACCGCGGCCACGGTATCGCGTCGTGATTGTCGGTGGTGGCGGGCATGGACTGGCGACAGCCTATTACCTCGCGCGTGAGTTTGGTATTCGCGACGTCGCGGTCGTCGAGCGTGGTCCGATCGGCCTGGGCAACGTGGGGCGCAACACCACGATCATCCGCTCGAACTATTTTCGACCCGAGAATATCCGCTTTTACGACTACTCGCTGCGCTTGTGGGAAGGTCTGGAGCGGGAGCTGAATTTCAATGCAATGGTCAGCCAGCGCGGCACGCTGAATCTGTTCCACACCGAGGCGCAACGCGATCTGTTCACGCGCCGCGCAAACCAGATGCGATTGCTCGGCGCCGATGCGGAAGCTGTGAGCCGCGAGCAATTGCGTGACATCGTGCCGCTCGTGGATCTCGACAACGGGCGCTATCCGGTGCTTGGCGCTTTCCTGCAGCGCCGCGGCGGCACCGTGCGCCATGATGCCGTGGCGTGGGGCTACGCGCGCGCCGCGTCGGCGCTCGGCGTCGATATCATCGAGCACTGCGAAGTGACGGGCATCCGGCGCGAAGGCGCTCGCGTGACCGGTGTCGAAACGACGCGCGGCCACATCGGCGCCGACACGGTCTGCCTCGCTGTCGCCGGCCATTCTTCGCAGCTCGCCGCGCTGGTGGACCTGCGCTTGCCAATCGAGACGCACGTGCTGCAGGCCTTCGTCACCGAGAGCATCAAGCCCGTGCTCGATGTCGTGCTGACCTACGGCGCCGGTCATTTCTACATCAGCCAGTCCGATCGCGGCGGACTCGTCTACGGCGGCGCCATCGACGGCTACAACAGCTATGCGCAACGCGGAACCCTGCCGATGGCGGAAGAGGTCGCCGCCGCGGCGGTGACGGTGATGCCTGCTCTCGCGCGATTGAAAGTGGTGCGCCAGTGGGGCGGCGTCATGGACATGAGCATGGATGGCTCACCAATCATCTCGCGCACGCCGCTTACGGGACTGCTGCTCAATGGCGGCTGGTGCTACGGCGGCTTCAAGGCCATTCCCGCGGGTGGCATGAGCACCGCGCACCTGATTGCGACCGGTGATCCGCATCCGTTGGCGGCGCACCTGTCGCTCGATCGATTCGCGACCGGCCGTACGATTGATGAACGTGGGCTCGGCCCGTTCCCGTACGCACACTGAAACGCCATCGACAATGCTCAGG
>JBOHZW010000090.1:0-2285 GCA_050738715.1 Steroidobacteraceae bacterium
GACGATGGTGCCGGCGTCCTTGATGCCGGTCAGGTGCTGGATCGCGCCGGAGATGCCAATCGCCATATACAGCGCCGGTGCAATGATCTTGCCGGTCTGTCCGACCTGCATGTCGCTCGGCACGTAGCCGGCATCGACCGCCGCGCGGGAGGCGCCCACGGCGGCGCCGAGTTTGTCGGCGAGCGCGTAGATGATCTTGAAATTGTCGGCGCTGCCGAGCGCGCGGCCGCCAGATACAACGCGCGGCGCGGACTGCAGATCGGGACGATCATTGTTGGCGGCACTGAGGCTCACGAAGCGCGTGTGCGTCGGCAACGCGGCATCGACGCTCACCGCTACGATGGCCGCGGGGCCGCCGTTGGCGGCAGCGGCGAACGATGCGGTGCGGATTGTCGCAACGAGCTTCGCATCGGCAGGAGACTCGACCGTGATGATCGCGTTGCCGGCATAGATCGGGCGCTTGAACGTATGCGGCCCATCGATCGACATCAGATCGCTCACCTGGCCGACGCCCAGCAGCGCCGCGACACGCGGCAGCAGGTCCTTGCCAAAGGTGTTGGACGGCCCGATCACGTATTCGTAGTTCGACGCCAGCTTGACCACCTGAGGAGCGAGCACCGCGGCAAGTGGATGTGCGTTCTCGGGGCGATCGACCGTCAATACCTTGCTGACGCCGGCAAGCGCCGCGGCTTCGGCAGCGATCGCCGCAGCCGGCGATGCCAGCACGACAATGTGTATTTCCGCGGCACCCAGCTTGCCGGCGGCGGTGACGCAGCGCGCCGCGCCCGCGCCCAGCTTTGACCCGTCATGATCGGCGACGATAAGCACCTTGCTCATGCCAGCACTCCGCGCTTCTTCAGTTCCGCGACCAGTTCGGGCACGTCCTTGACGATGATGCCGCGCGAGCGCTGGGGTGGCGCCTCGGTCTTCAGCACTTTGAACTGCGGCGCGGCGGTCACGCCGAGCGCGGCCATTTCGGTCACGGCCAGTGGCTTTTTCTTCGCCTTCATGATGTCGGGCAGCTTGATGTAACGCGGTTCGTTCAAGCGCAGGTCACTGGTGATCACCGCAGGCAGGTCGACTTCGAGCGTCTCGAGGCCGCTGTCGACCTCGCGCGTGACCGTTGCCACGGCATCCTTGATCTCGACTTTCGAGGCAAAGCTCACCTGTGGGCGATCCCACAGCGCGGCCAGCATCTGACCGGTCTGTCCCGAGTCATCGTCGATCGCCTGCTTGCCCAGGAACGCAAGCCCGATGTCTTCCTGCTTGATGACGGCGAGCAGCGTGCGCGCGACATCGCACGGATCGAGCGTCGCGTCGCACTTGACGAGAATCGCGCGATCTGCGCCCATCGCGAGCGCGCTGCGCAGTTGCGTCTGCACTTCCTCGGGGCCGATCGAGACAGCGATCACTTCGGTCGCCTGGCCGCGCTCACGGATGCGCAAGGCCTCTTCGAGGGCAATCTCATCGAAGGGGTTGATGCTCATCTTGACGCCATCGAGCGCCACGCCACTGCCGTCGGGTTTGACCCGCACGCGCACGTTGTAATCCACCACGCGCTTGACGCCCACCAGGATCTTCATTTTTTCTCCATCGCATCCGGCCTGACGAGCAGGCCCATCAATTCATCGACGCTCATTTCCAGCAGCGCTTGCGAGTCGGCGAAGCAGGCCACGATCCGCTGCGCCCGCGAGGCATCGAAGCATGCGCGCACACTGTCCTCGAATTTCCGCACCAGCAGCGGCTGGCCCTCCGCACGCCGGCGCCGGTGCCCGACCGGATAGTCTACCTGTACCCGTTCGGTGGCGGTTCCATCCCGGAAAAACACCTGCACCGCGTTGCCGATGTAGCGCTTGTCACGCAGGTAGTAATCGGCGGTGAAGCCGGCATTTTCCCTGACCTGCATCCTCGCGCGCAAGGCATCGATGCGCGGATCGGCGGCAACGGAATCCTCATAGTCGCTTGCAGACAAGCGCCCGAACACCAGCGGCACCGCGGTCATGTACTGGATGCAGTGATCGCGGTCGGCCGGGTTGTCCAGCGGACCCTTCTTGTCGATGATCCGTAGGGCGGATTCATGCGTACGGAGGGTGATCTTCGCAATGCCATCCAGCCGGCCGCGCAGCAGCGGATGAAGCTGCATGGCGCACTCGACGGCCGTCTGGGCATGGAACTCGGCCGGAAAGCTGATCTTGAACAGCACGTTTTCCATCACATAGCTGCCGTAGGGACGCTGGAAGCAAAACGGCTGGCCGTGGAACAGGACGTCGTAGAAGCCCCAGGTC